>JALYVC010000436.1 GCA_030853445.1 Actinomycetota bacterium
CCGTGGCGAGCTCGCGGCCGGCAGGCAGGGCGAACGACACCGAGCCGCTGGCTGCCTTCTGGGCCAGCGTCAGCAGGTCGTCGCCCTCACCCCGCCGCAGCGCGTCCCAGACGGGTGTGGTGACGCCGTGCTCGAGCCCGACCTGGTCGCGCACGGCGTCGACGAGGTGGTTGACCCACGGGATGCGCTCGTGGTCGGCGCCGGAGAGACCGGCCAGGCGCAGCGTCGCCCGCTCGACGGAGACCGTCGTGTGGCGACGCGCCATCCGCACGACCGGGGCGCCGGCTGTCCTGGCCAGCGTCCTGGCCCGCCGGACGACAGCAGGGTCGAGCTCGAGACGAGCAGCGGTGGTGGTCACGGCCACAGCGTACCGAAGAACGTGGTTCATCCGGCATAACTGCCTTCTGACGGCAAAATCCACGGCGAGAGCCGATCTCTCACAGAGATTCACTCCTCCGAGGAGCCGCCCTGGCAACAGTCGGACCGGCCACCTAGCCTTGGCACCATGCAGCGCCGCCACCACGACCTCGTCATCATCGGCACCGGATCGGGGAACTCGATCATCGGGCCCGAGCACGACGGCCTCGACATCGGCCTCGTCGAGCGGGGCACCTTCGGCGGCACCTGCCTCAACGTCGGGTGCATCCCGACGAAGATGTTCGTCCTGCCGGCCGACCGGGCCGCCGAGGCAGCCGACACGGCACGGCTGGGGGTCGACATCCCGGCCGGTACGGCGCACTGGCGCGACATCCGCGACCGGGTCTTCGGCCGCATCGACCCGATCTCGCAGGGCGGCGAGGACTACCGCCAGCACGCCCCCAACATCACGGTCTACCGCGGAACGGCTCGCTTCACCGGGCCCATGACCCTCGACACCGGCACGGGGGTGGAGGTGACCGCCGACCACTGGGTCGTGGCCGCCGGGACCCGACCGCGCCTGCTCGACGTCGACGGGCTGCGTGAGGCCGACCCCGCGGCAGGGGTGCACACCAGCGACACCGTCATGCGCATGGACGACCTCCCCGCCCGGACGGTCGTCGTGGGTGGCGGCTACATCGCCGCCGAGCTCGGCCACGTGCTGCAGTCACTGGGCTCGCAGGTCACCTGGGTACACCGGGGTGAGCAGCTGCTGGAGCACCTCGACGGCGAGATCTCGACCGCCTTCACCGACCTCGCCGTGCACCGCTTCGACGTGCGTCTGCACTCTCGGGTCACGGCAGCCACCCGGGACGGCGACGGGTGGCACCTGACCGTCTCGGGCCCGGACGGCGACACCGTCGTCGACGCGGAGGCCGTCCTGCTGGCGGTGGGCCGGGTGCCCAACACCGACCTGCTCGACGCCGGGGTGGCGGGCCTGCCCACCCACGTCGACGGCCGGCTGGTCGTCGACAGCCAGCAGCGCACACCGGTCGACGGCGTGTGGGCCCTGGGTGACATCAGCAGCGAGTACCAGCTCAAGCATGTCGCCAACCACGAGGCCAAGGTGGTGCGGCACAACCTCGCTCACGCGCTGGGCCTCGAGCCCGAACCGCGCGAGAGTGACCACCGCTTCGTGCCGAGCGCGGTCTTCACCCACCCGCAGATCGCCTCGGTCGGCGCGACCGAGGAGCAGCTGAACACGGCCGGCACCTCCTACCGCTGCAAGACCCAGGCCTACGGCGACGTCGCCTACGGCTGGGCCCTCGAGGACGCGACGGGTCTGTGCAAGGTGCTCGTCGACGACGACACCCTGATGATCCTCGGCGCCCACCTGATCGGTCCCATGGCGGCCACGCTGGTGCAGCCCATCGTGCAGGCGATGCACTTCGGCCAGCGCGCCGACGACGTGGCCCGGGGGCAGTACTGGATCCACCCGGCTCTCACCGAGGTCGTCGAGAACGCGCTGCTGGGCACGCTCTAGCGGTATAGCGTGGCCCGGTCCGGCCACACGCACGGGGGTGGGAACCGGGCTTCGAGAGGGGACATGGCTTGTGACGAGGAATCCACTCAGGGTGGGGACGCCCCTGCTCGCCGTCGTGGGGGCGCTGGCGGTGAGCGCGGCGCCGGTGCTGGTGACGTCGTCGTCGTACGCCGCGCCCGCCCCCGCCCCCGCCGCTGCGGTCCCATCGCGTGACGCGTCCGCAGGCCCCGGGGCGGTCGCAGCGACAGGCGGCCCGCCGTCGCCCACGGGCAGCCTCGTGGGGTCGTGGCAGTTCAACGGTGCGGCGTCGTCGACCAGCGAGCCCGACTCCTCCGGCTCGGGCAACACGGCGACTCCCGACCCCCGGCACGCCGGTATCACGTGGGGCGGCTACGAGCCCGCCTCCGACAGCGGCTGGGCCCACTTCGCCGACGGCATCCTCCAGGCTCCCAGCAACCCCACCCTCGAGCCCGGCAACCGCAACATCCGCCTCGACCTGCGGCTGCGCGTCACCAACGGTGCCAAGGGGGCCAACTTCATCCAGAAGGGCACCTCGGCCGACAAGTCGGGCTTCTGGAAGATCGAGATGACGCGCTATATCGTGCGCTGCCGCTTCATCGGCACGTCCGGCAGCGCGCGCCTGCAGAGCCACGCGCTCGTGGGTGACGGGCGCTGGCACACCATCACCTGCACGAAGACCGCCTCGGCCGCCGACCTGTGGATGGACGGTTCCCTCGAGAGCCACCAGAACGTCGTCGTCGGCACCAACACCAACACCACCGACGCCGTCTCCATCGGCGGCAAGACCATCCGTGGCGCCGTCAGCCCGGACGACGAGCTCGGCGGCGACCTCGACTACGCAACCTACCGGCTTGGGTGACCCCATGACCTCTCCTCGCACCTCCCGACGCTCCCCCGCCGTCGTCGCCGCACTGGGCACGCTCGTCTGCGTCGGCGCCGTCACCGGTCTCAGCCAGGCCGGGGGCGCCACGGCTCCGGCGGCCACGAGCGGCACGAGCGGCACGACCACGGTCGTCTCCTCCAGCAGCGCCGGAACGGTCGGCAACCGGGCCTCGGCCCTCGTCGACGCGGTTCGGGGGATGGTCGGTTTCGACTCGACCGCCACCAACCTCTCCCCCGCGGCCACCAGCGGGGTCCGGCAGAGCTACGTCAAGGCGACCTCCGGTGCCCTCACGCTGGTCTCGAGCACGGCCACCGCCCAGGGCTCGTCCGGGATCGGCTTCTCCCCCGACGGCGGTCGCTACGCGTTCGTCGCGCGTCGAGGGTTGACCGGCACCGCAGCCGGTCCGCAGGCCTACGTGCGCACCCTCGCCTCCGGGGCCGTCGCCCTCGTCTCCGGCACCGGCTCCACCCCGCTCGCGAACAGCGGTCTGTCGGTGACCCCGGCCGGCTTCTCGAGCACGGGCAACCGGCTCGCCTTCGCCGCCCGCGACACGTCGTACGGCGCAGGCTGGCAGGTGCTCGTTAAGGACCTCGGGTCGGGTGCCCTGACCCTGGCGTCCGTCACCTCGTCAGGTGCTCCCATCTCCTCGGCGGCCGAGGCGCCGCCCACGGTCGCCGTCGCTCCCGACGGGTCGGCCGTCTACTTCGACACCGACGCCCCGCGGGTGGTGGCCAAGGTGGCCGCCGGTCAGGTCTACCGCCGCGACCTGGCCGCCGCAGTGACGAGTGCCGTCTCCCGCGATGCGAGCGGGTCACCCTGCCGGGGCACGCTCGACGCCGTGCTCGCCACCGGCAAGGTGGTCTTCGACTCACCGGGGATCTGCGCGGCCGGTCTGCCGCGGGCCAAGGGCAACGTCTTCGTCACCGGCCCCACCGGCGCCGGCACCGCCGTGGTCTCGGCCTCGTCGAGCGGCAGCCCCTCCGACGGGCTCAGCGCCTACGGCGCCGCCTCACCCGACGGGTCGCTCGTCGCCTTCACCTCCTTCGGGACGACTCTCGGTGTGGCCGGCGTGCTCAGCACCACCCCGCAGATCTACGTCAAGAACCTCGGCACGGGGGCGCTGACCTGGGTGTCACGGCCGCCCTCGGGAGGCAACACCGGCAAGAACGTCAGCCCTACCCGGGCGATGCAGTTCGCCTCCGACGGTGGGTCCCTGGTGTTTCCCTCGCACGCGACCAACCTCGTGAGCCCGGCGCCCACCGTGCCCCAGGTCGCCCTCCGACGCGACCTCACGGCAGGGAGGACCACCGTGGTGAGCCTCGATGCCGCCGGGTCGGCCGTCGACTCACCGTTCGTCAGGGTGGTCGACGCCGGCCGCGTCGCCTTCACCGACGACACCGCCGGGCAGGTCCTGCTGCGCGTGCTGCCCTGACCCCATCGGGCCTCCGCCACGGCGGCGGCCCCCCGACACCACCGAGAGGTCACCCCATGACCGTCAACCGCCGTATCGTCGTGACCGCCGTCCGGGCCATGGAGCTGCGCGACGAGCCCGTCCCCACGCCGGCGCCGGGCGAGGTGCGGGTCGCCACCACCTACGTCGGGGTGTGCGGGTCGGACACGCACGCCTTCCACGGTCGTCACCCGTTCATCCCCATCCCCTACCTCCCCGGTCACGAGGCGACCGGCGTGGTCGAGGAGCTCGGAGACGGGGTCACCTCCGTCGCGGTCGGAGACCGCGTCGTCGTGGAGCCCACGCTGCCCTGCTGGGAGTGCAAGCCCTGCCGCAACGGCGCCGAGAACCTCTGCGAGAACCTCGAGTTCTTCGGCTGCGGCTATCCCCAGGGCGGCATGGCCGACCAGTTCGTCGTCCGCGCCGACCGGCTGCACCTGATTCCCGACGACATCAGCGACCTCGGCGCGACGCTCATCGAGCCGCTCTCGACGCCGGTGCACGCGGCCCGCCTCGCGGGACCCCTGCAGGGTCGCAGCGTCGCTGTGCTGGGGGTGGGCGCGATCGGCCTGCTCATGGTGGCGGTGGCCCGGTGGTCCGGCGCGTCCAGGATCGTCGTCACCGACCCCCTTCCGGCGAAGCGCGAGGCGGCGCTGCGGCTCGGCGCCGACGCCGCCGTCGACGCGATGGCCCCCGACGTCGCCGCCCAGGTCCGGGCGGCACTGGGCGAGAGCGCCGACGTCGTCTTCGACTGCGTGGCCGTCCGGTCCACCACGATGGCGGGCATCGACATGGCCCTCAAGGGCGGCACGGTGACCATCGTCGGCGTCCCGGCGGCCGACTTCGAGCTGCCGATCCGCATCATGCAGGACCAGCAGATCCGCCTTCAGGGCAGTGCCACCTATGTCCCGCAGGACTTCGCCACCGCGATGGAGATGATCCGCTCCGGAGCGGTGAGGGCCGAGGACTACATCACCGCGCAGTTCCCGCTGGACGAGGCTGAGCGGGCCTTCGAGGCCTCGACCAGCGGCGACCACATCAAGGTGCTGATCCGGCCTTGAGCGGGTCATGACGAAGAAGGTCCTGACGGTGGGTGAGATCCTCGTCGAGATCGTGGCCACCACCCAGGGAGACGGCTTCCTGGAGCCCCAGCCGCTGGTCGGCCCGTTCCCCTCGGGCGCACCGGCGATCTTCATCGACCAGGTCGGTCGGCTCGGCACCGCGGCAGCCATCATCTCCCGCGTCGGCGACGACGACTTCGGTCGGCTGAACCTGGATCGGCTGGCGGCCGACGGGGTCGATGTCTCCGGGGTCGAGGTGGCGACGGGTGAGACGACCGGCTCGGCCTTCGTCCGGTACCGTCCCGACGGCTCGCGCAGCTTCGTCTTCAACATCGCGCACAGTGCCACCGGCACGCTGGCCCTGACGCCCGAGTCCGAGGCGCTGATGGCGGCCTGCGACCACGTGCACGTCATGGGCACGGCACTGAGCGCGCCCGGCCTGGCCCACGTCGCGCGCGAGGCCATCGCCCGGGTCAAGGCGAGAGGTGGGACGCTGAGCTTCGACCCCAACCTGCGGCCCGAGATCCTCGACGCACCCGGGCTGCGGGACGCCCTGGACGAGGTGCTCGCCCAGTGCGACCTGTTCCTGCCGTCCGGCGAGGAGATCTTCCTCTTCACCGTGGCCCAGGACGAGGACGCGGCAGTGGCGGAGCTCCTGGCTCGCGGCGTCACCGAGATCGTGATCAAGCGCGGGAGCCAGGGAGCCAGCCATGTCGGCCGGGCCGGCCGCACCGACGTCGCCGCCCTCTGCGTGCAGGAGGTCGACCCCACCGGCGCCGGTGACTGCTTCGGGGGCGCCTTCGTGAGCTTCTGGCTCGCGGGCGCCACCGCCTTGACCTCCCTGCGCTATGCCAATGCCGCCGGTGCCCACGCCGTCACCGAGGTGGGTCCCATGGAGGGAGCCGCCACCCGCCGTCAGCTCGATGCCCTGCTCGAGCAGCAGAGAGGCTGATCCCGTGACCACGAACCCCCTGCACGACATCGCGACCTGGCGCGACCGCCCGGGCCCCTCGGGCATCCCCTCGGTGTGCTCGGCGCACCCCCTGGTCCTCGAGGCGTCGATGCGTGCCACCCTGCCGACGGCCCTGCCCCTGCTCGTCGAGGCGACCTGCAACCAGGTCAACCAGGACGGCGGCTACACGGGGATGACCCCGAGCGACTTCCGCACCTTCGTCGAGCGGATCGCCGCCGAGACCGGCTTCCCCACCGAACGGCTCATCCTCGCCGGCGACCACCTCGGCCCCAACCCCTGGAAGCACCTCCCCGCCGAGGCCGCGATGGACAAGGCCGAGGGGATGATCCGCGCCTTCGCCGCCGCAGGGTTCAGCAAGCTGCACCTCGACTGCTCCATGGGCTGCCACGGCGAGCCCGTGTCGCTGAGGGACGACGAGACCGCCTCCCGCGCCGCTCGACTGGCCGCCGCAGCGGAGTCCGTGCTGCCCGGGGGTGACGTACCCAAGCCGGTCTACGTCATCGGCACCGAGGTCCCGATCCCGGGGGGCGCCCTGCACGCGCTCGACGAGCTCGAGCTCACCACCCCCGACGACGCGCGTCGGACCGTCGCGATCCACGAGGCGGCCTTCGCCGAGGTCGGGCAGTCGGACGCCTTCTCCAGGGTGATCGCCGCCGTGGTCCAGCCGGGTGTGGAGTTCGGCAGCGCGAACGTCGTCGACTACGTCAGCAGCAAGGCCGGCGCCCTGAGCGCGACGCTCGATGACCTGCCCGGTCTGGTCTTCGAGGCGCACTCCACCGACTACCAGACCCGGGCCAGCCTAACCGACCTGGTGCAGGACGGCTTCGCCATCCTCAAGGTCGGCCCGGGCCTGACCTTCGTCCTGCGGGAGACCTTCTACGGTCTCGACGCGATCGCCGAGGAGCTGTTCCCCGGCCGCCGCGCCGAGACCCTGCGAGGCACGATGGAGCGCATCATGGTGGCCGCCCCGCAGCACTGGGACCGGTACTACGCGGGCAGCGACGCCGAGCGCGCGCTGCAACGGCACTTCTCCTACAGCGACCGCATGCGCTACTACTGGCCCCGACCCGAGGCTGATCTCGCCGTGGCGCGCCTGTTCGAGCTCCTCGGCGACGCCCGTCTGCCCGAGACCCTGGTCGGGCAGTACCTGGGGGCGCGTTACGACGCCGTCCGCGGCGGACGCCTCACTCCCACCGCGCGCAGCCTCGCGCTCGCCTGCGTGGAAGCCGTCATGCAGGACTACATCCGCGCCTGCGGGGGCTGAGCAGCAGGTCATCGCGGTGGCGACGACGGGTGTGCGGCGCCCTCAGACGTCGCCCCCGAGCCGCGACTCGAAGAGCTTCCGCACCCCGGGCTCGGCCCGCAGCAGCTCGAGGGCGTAGTCGGCGTGGCCCGGCACGTAGCCGTTGCCCACGAGCATCCGCACGTCGGCGGCGAGGCCCTCCGCCCCGAGGGCGGCTGCCGCGAAGCTCGTCGCCATGGAGAAGAAGATGACGGTGCCACCCTGGGCCGTCGCCAGCACGGCCGGCTGCTCGCATCCGGGCACGTCGACACACACCACCGTCACGTCGGCCGGGCCGCCGGCCGCCTCGACCGCCGACGCCAGGCCGAGGGGTGAGCGCGCGTCGGCGACGACCACGGCATCGGCCAGGCCGCTTTCCTCGAGGGCGGCGGCCTCGCGGGCGACGGGGACGACAGCGATGGTCCGGCCCGCACCCGCGTCACGGGCGGCGGCCAGCGAGAGCGACCCCGACTTGCCGGCGCCGCCCAGCACGCACAC
>JALYVC010000462.1 GCA_030853445.1 Actinomycetota bacterium
GCCGGGGGCGGGGTCACGGCCGCCGGCCCCGGCGTCGAGGAGCCGAAGCTGACCTGCGGCGCCTGGCGCTCGATCCCCTCGGCCTCGAAGTACTCCGCCTTGGTGACCCCGGCAGGCCCGGCGAGGAAGCTCGTGGGGATGGTCTCGATCTTGGTGTTGAGCTCGCGCACGTTGGCGTTGTAGTAGCGCCGGGCGCTGGCGATGCGGTCCTCGGTGGAGGCGAGCTCGGCCTGCAGCTGCAGGAACCCCTGGTTGGCCTTGAGGTCAGGGTAGGCCTCGGAGACCGCGTTGAGGCGCACGAGGGCCTGGGTCAGCTGGGTCTCGGCCGCGGCGGCCTGACCCGGGGACTGGCCCGGGACCATGGCCTGGGAGCGGGCACGGGTGACGTCGTCGAGGGTGCCCCGCTCGTGCGTCGCGTAGCCCTTGACGGTCTCGACGAGGTTGCCGATGAGGTCGTGCCTCCGCTTGAGCTCGACATCGACCTGGGCCCACGCCTCCTGCACGAGGTTGCGCAGCTTGACGAGGCCGTTGTACATCCCGACCAGCACGAGGGCCAGGGCCACGACGACGACGACGATGACGATGAGCTTGACCATGCGGTTCCCTTCGGAGCGGTTGCCGGCAGCGATCTCCTGCCCAGGTGGGCCACCCCGTCCGACGGTGGCCTGGCTCGATCCTAGGGGAGGGTCACGACAGCCCGAGGTCGTCGAGACCGAAGGCGAAGACGTAGGGCACCCCCCGGGCCTCGATCCTGGCTCCGGCACCGGTGGCGCGGTCGGCGATCGTGGCGACCGCGACCACCTCGGCCCCCGCCTCACGGGCGGCGTCGAGCGCGGTGAGCGGGGAGGCGCCGGTCGTCGTGGTGTCCTCGACGACGAGCACCCGGCGCCCACTGACCGATGGGCCCTCGATGCGCTGCTGCAGCCCGTGGGCCTTGCCCTCCTTGCGCACGACGAAGGCGTCGAGCCGCTCGCCCGCCGCGGCAGCGGCGTGCAGCATCGACGTCGCGACCGGGTCGGCGCCCAGGGTGAGGCCACCGACGGCGTCGTAGGCGAGGTCCTTGGTGAGCTCGCGGAGCACCAGCCCGACGAGCGGGGCCGCTTCGCCGTCGAGGGTGATGCGCCGCAGGTCGACGTAGTAGTCGGCCTCCTTGCCGGACGAGAGGGTGACCCGTCCGTGGACGATCGCCTTCGCCTTGATGATCTCGAGCAGGCGGGCGCGGGCGGCGGTCACGTCAGCAGTCACGAGGCCCTAGCGTAGTGGGCGTCGGTCTAGGCATCCCCCGCCGTGCGCCGCCGCCGGTGCAGCGACCCGGAGGTGCCCCGTACGGCCGTGCGGGGCATCGCGCGCATCAGCGCCACGAGGGCGCGGTACTGGACACCCGGCACCGACACGACCCGCCCGCGGTTGAGGTCGTCGAGCGCCCGGCGCACCAGGACCGGCGCCTCGAGCCACAGCCGGTCGGGGAGGGCCGCCATGTTGAGCCGGGCTCGGTCGTGGAACTCGGTGCGCACGAAGCCCGGGCAGAGCGCCATGACCGAGACGCCGCTGCCGGACAGCTCGGTCGCCAGACCCTCGGAGAAGACCGTCACCCACGACTTCGCCGCCGAGTAGGTACCCATCGCCGCGAAGCCGGCGATCGACGAGACGTTGACGATCGCGCCGTGACCCCGTCGGCGCATCGCGTTCGCCGCGGCGTGGCTGAGGACCAGCACGGCTCGGCACAGCACGTCGAAGAGCTGCTCCTCCACCTCGACGTCGTTGTGCAGGAACGACCGGCCCAGAGCGAAGCCCGCGTTGTTGACCAGCAGGTCGACCGGTCGGGCGTCGTCGTCGAGCCGCTCGGCCACCTTGCCCACCTGGGCCCGGTCGGCGAGGTCGGCGACGAGGATCTCGGTCTCGACACCGAAGGTGCGGCGCAGGTCGTCGGAGACGTTCTCGAGGCGGGCCCGGTCGCGGGCGACGAGCACGATGTCGTGCCCCTTCTCCGCGAGCTGGCGGGCGAACTCGAGGCCGATACCGGCGGTCGCGCCGGTGACGAGTGCAGTCGACATGAGCCCACCCTAGGTCGCCCTCGCGGGGGCGAGGTGTCGTACGGGCGCGGCGGTGCTGACGGTCGCTCACCCGGCAGCCCCACGGGACGCCGGGCACCGAGGTCTCACCCCTCGCCTTGTTGCGGCCGAGGCGACTTCTTGGCCTCCATCGCGCCTCAGATGGGCACGTCTGGCGCAAACAGGGCGACGGGAGGGGGCGGGGGGCGGGGGCGGTTGGGGGAAGGGGAGTGAGCGGGCTGTGCGGAGCCGGACCATGGAGCGTCCGCTCGTCTGCTGGGCGCTCAGCCGACGTGCTCGCGCAGCCAGCCGATGTCGTCGGCCTGGCCCGCCGCCCCGCCCGGGGTCTCGACGACCACGGGAGCCGCCGCTTCGCGCACGACGTGGGCGAGGTCGGCGCCGCCGATGTGGCCGGATCCGAGGTTGGTGTGGCGGTCGGCGCCCGAGTCGAAGCCGTCCCGTGAGTCGTTGCAGTGCACGAGGTCGATGCGGCCGGTGATGGCGAGGATCTGCTCGACCACGGTCCCGAGCGCGTTGCCACCGGCGTGGGCGTGGCAAGTGTCGAGGCAGAATCCGACCGTGTCACCGCCATCGGCAGCACCGATCGCGTCCCACAACCGGGCGATGGCCTCGAGCCGGCGGGCCATGGCGTTGTCCCCGCCCGCGGTGTTCTCGATGAGCAGCGGAACCGGCATCTCCAGCCCGTCGACGCACTTGCGCCAGTTGTCGAAGCCCTTCAGCGCATCCTCGTCCGCGCCCAGGTGCCCGCCGTGCACCACCACGCCCTTGGCCCCGATCTCGGCGGCCACGAGCAGGTGCTGCTGCAGGAGCTTGCGCCCGGGGATGCGGATCCGGTTGTTGAGCGAGGCGACGTTGATGGGGTAGGGCGCGTGCACGTAGAGGTCCAGCCCCGCCGCCTCGGCGGCGGCCTTGAGCGCGGCCGGCCCATCGGCATAGGCCACGACGGGGCCCTGGTAGCTCTGTGGGTCGCCGAGGAAGAACTGGCTCAGGCCGGCGCCACGCGCCTGCGCCTCCGCGACGGGATCGGTGCTGTCGACGTGACCGCCGACGTGGAGCGTGACCATGACGTCAGGCTAGGCCACGCCCGGGCTCACCACGGACGGCCCCCGGGGGGCCGAGCGGTGTAGTCGATCCGTCCTGCGGCCTATGCGAAAACGTTTCCGCGCGTCCCTTCCCTCGCGACGGGGTCGTTCGGCACGATGAATCCCATGCCACCGACGGCCGCACCAGCCAGCGTCCACGACGCCGCCAGCTCCGCGCTCGCCACGTGCCCGTCCCACCGCCGCCAGACCTTTGCCCTGCGGCTCGACCGGTGGTGGGACGACCTGCTCGAGCCACTGACCCGCCTGCACGGCCCCTCGGTGGCCGACGCCCTGGCGACCCAGCTCGTGACGCTCGCCGCGGCGGCGTACACGGCCCGCGACGACGAGCTGCACCTGCTCGACGAGCGCCGGCTGCTCGAGCCAGACTGGCTGCAGTCACCGCGCATGCTCGGCTACGCGGCCTACGCCGACCGCTTCGGGGGCACGTTGCGCGCGGTGGCCGAGCAGGTGCCCTACCTCGAGGAGCTCGGGGTCACCTACCTGCACCTCATGCCGCTGCTGGCGCCCCGCGAGGGCGACAACGACGGGGGGTATGCCGTCGCCGACTACACGCGCGTGCGTCCCGACCTCGGGTCGATGGACGACCTGCGCGACCTCGCGCGCACCCTGCGGGGCCGCGGTATCTCGCTGGTGCTCGACCTGGTGCTCAACCACGTGGCCCGCGAGCACGCGTGGGCGGTCGCCGCCCGCGCCGGTGACGCGGCGCACCGCGGCTACTTCCACGTCTTCGAGGGCCGGGGCGGGGCGGAGGGCCCCGACGCCTATGAGCGCAGCCTGCCCGAGGTCTTCCCCGACTTCGCCCCCGGCAACTTCACCTGGGACGACGAGCTGACCGGCTGGGTCTGGACCACTTTCAACTCGTGGCAGTGGGATGTCAACTGGGCCTGTCCCGCCGTGCTGCGCGAGTACGCCCAGATCGTGCTCGACCTCGCCAACGCCGGCGTCGAGGTGCTGCGTCTCGATGCCATCGCCTTCATGTGGAAGCGGGTCGGCACGAGCTGCCAGAACCAGCCCGAGGTGCACGACATCACCCAGGTGCTGCGCACTGTGGCCCGAATTGCCTGTCCAGCAACGGTATTCAAGGCAGAGGCCATCGTCTCGCCGCGCGACCTGCTGGCCTACCTCGGCTCCGGCGGCTACCAGGGCAAGGTCAGCGACCTCGCCTACCACAACAGCCTCATGGTGCAGGTGTGGTCGATGCTCGCGACCGGTGACGTGCGGCTGACCGCTCATGCGCTGCGTGGGCTGCCCCCTGCCCCGCCCCGCTCGACGTGGATCACCTACGTGCGCTGCCACGACGACATCGGCTGGGCCATCGACGACGCCGATGCGGCCGCCCTCGGACTCGACGGGTGGTCGCACCGGCGCTTCCTCTCGGACTGGTATGCCGGGTCGTTCCCCGGGTCACCCGCCCGCGGCCTGGTCTTCCAGGAGAACGAGGCGACCGGGGACCGGCGCATCAGCGGCACGACCGCACAGCTGTGCGGGCTCGCCTCGGCCGGCACCGACCGGGTGGCCGTCGAAGCGGCCGTCGCGCGGATCGTGCTGGTGCACACGATGATCGCCGGGTTCGGCGGCATCCCGGTGCTGTGGAGCGGTGACGAGCTGGCCCAGCTCGACGACCCCGACTGGGCGAGCGAGCCCGGGCACGCCGACGACAACCGATGGGCCCACCGGCCGCGTCTCGACTGGTCTCGGGCTGCGGGTCGGCACGACCGGGGGACGGCGCAGGGCCGGGTCTTCGAGGCGGTGGCCCACCTCGCCCGGGTGCGGGCGTCGCTCCCCCACCTGCACGCCTCGGTCACCCGTGACGTCCTCGAGGTGCAACACCCCGGCGTTCTGGCCCTCCTGCGCCGCCACCCGGTCGGCAACCTCCTCGTGCTGCACAACGTGCGCGCTGAGCCCGGTCGGTGGGCGGGCGCCCAGATCGGCGACCTCGGTCTGCACGAGCCGGTGGACGCTCTCACCGGCGGCTCGCCGCAGTGGGTCGACGGCGACGTCGTCGTACCCC
>JALYVC010000477.1 GCA_030853445.1 Actinomycetota bacterium
CAGTCAGGCCGCGCGACGCCAGGACGTCTTCCTGTCAGGCGGGGGAGGTCGGCCGGGTGCCGCAGGTGTCAGCTGCTCGAGACCGCCGCGTAGGCAGCTACGAGGTCCTCGGGGCTCGGGCCCTCGAGCCGGGACGGGCGGGCGACGTCGTCGAGCACGACGAACCGCAGGAGGTCGCCCCGGCTCTTCTTGTCGCGGCGCATCGCGGCCAGCAGGGACTCCCAGCGATCGCCGCGGTAGGTCGTCGGGAGACCCAGACTGGTGAGCACGGCGCGGTGCCGGGCGACGACCGCCTCGTCGAGGTGGCCCGTGAGCCGGGCCAGCTCGGCGACGTAGACCATGCCGACCGCCACGGCGTCGCCGTGACGCCAGGAGTAGGACTCGACCTGCTCGACCGCGTGGGCGAAGGTGTGGCCGTAGTTGAGGATCTCGCGCAGCGACGACTCACGCAGGTCGGCGGCCACGACCAGCGCCTTGACCCGCACCGCGCGCTCGACCAGCTCGCGCAACCGTGGGCCCTCCACCCGCGCTGCGTCTGCGGGGTCGGCCTCGACGAGGTCGAGGATCACCGGATCGGCGATGAAGCCGCACTTGACCACCTCGGCCAACCCCGCGGTGAGGTCGTCGGCGGGCAGGGTGGCCAGCACGTCGAGGTCGCAGACGACCCCGGCAGGTGGGTGGAAGGACCCGACGAGGTTCTTGCCCTCGGGCGTGTTGATGCCCGTCTTGCCGCCCACGGCCGCGTCGACCATGGCCAGGAGGGTGGTCGGCACCTGCACGACGGCGACACCCCGCAGCCAGGTGGCGGCCACGAAGCCGGCCAGGTCGGTGACGGTACCCCCACCGAGCCCGATCACCGCGTCGCTGCGGGTGAAGCCGGCCCGGCCGAGCTGTCCCCACAGGTCGGCGGCGACCGCGGCGGTCTTGGCCGACTCGGCGTCGGGCACCGCCGCCAGGTGGACCCTGGCCCCCGTGGCCTCGACGGCGTCGGCCAGGCTCCGCGCCAGGTCGGTCATCGGTGCCGGGTGGACGACGAGCACGCGGGTCACCCCCGCGGGCAGCATGCGGGTCACGGTCGCCGGGTCGGCCAGCAGCCCGCGGCCCACGAGCACCTCGTAGTCGTCGCCGACCGGGATCACCGTGGTCGGAGTGGTCGGAGTGGTCGTCATGACGCCCCCTGAGGCGGCTCGTCAGTGAGACGAAGGAGGGCGGCAGCCATGACGGCGACCTCCTGCGCGGTGCGACCGTTGGTGTCGACACGCACCGTCGCGGCCGCCTCGTAGAGCGGCCGGCGCGCATTCATCATCGCGATCCACGAGGCCCGTGGGTTGATGCTCAGCAGCGGCCGCGAGGCGTCGAAGCCGATCCGCCGGGAGGCGTCGGCGATCGTGACGTCGAGGAAGACGACCCGGTGCCCCCGCAGCAGCTCGCGGACCTCGGGCTGGATCGGTGCCCCACCACCGAGGGCGACGACGCCTCGCTCGGTGGCGAGCGCCTGCGCGACCGCCACCCGCTCGAGGGCCCGGAAGGCGGGCTCGCCGTCGTCGACGAAGATCTCGGAGATCGAGCGCCCGGTCGTCGTCACCACCTGCTCGTCGGTGTCGTGGAAGTCCACCTCGAGCAGCGCTGCGAGCGCACGGCCCGTCGTCGTCTTGCCCGCACCGGGGGGCCCGATGACCACCGCCTGCGGCGCGGTCGCGTCCGGGATGGGCTCCCCGCCGGTCGTCACCACGTGCGCAGCCGCTCAGGGATGGCGCCGAGGTAGCCCTCGAGGTTGCGGCGGGTCTCGCCGACGCTGTCACCACCGAACTTCTCGAGACACGCCTCGGCCAGCACGAGGGCGACCATGGCCTCGGCGACGACTCCCGCAGCGGGGACGGCGCAGACGTCGGACCGCTGGTGGATGGCCTTGGCCGGATCGTCGCTGACGGTGTCGATCGTGTCGAGCGCGCGGGGCACGGTCGAGATCGGCTTCATGGCGGCCCGCACCCGCAGCACCTGCCCGGTCGACATGCCGCCCTCGGTGCCGCCGGCTCGGCCGGTGCGGCGACGGATGGTGCCGCCCTCGTCGCGCTCCATCTCGTCGTGCGCCAGCGAACCGCGGCGGGCGGCCGTGCGGAACCCGTCCCCGACCTCGACCCCCTTGATGGCCTGGATGCCCATCAGGGCACCGGCGAGGCGGGAGTCGAGGCGGCGGTCCCAGTGCACGTGCGAGCCGAGACCCGGGGGCACGCCGTAGGCGAGCACCTCGACGACGCCTCCGAGGGTGTCGCCGTCCTTCTTGGCCGTCTCGACCTCGGCGACCATGGCCGCCGAGCCCGAAGCGTCCAGGGTGCGCACCGGGTTGGCATCGAGACGCTCGACGTCGTCGGGCCCGGGCAGCGGCGAGTCGTCGGCCACCCCGGCGGCACCGATGGCGACCGTATGGGAGACCAGCCGGATGCCGTAGGCCTGGTGCAGGAGGCGGGCTGCGACCTCGCCGAGCGCGACCCGGGCCGCGGTCTCACGGGCCGACGCGCGCTCGAGCACCGGCCGCGCCTCGTCGAAGCCGTACTTCTGCATCCCGACGAGGTCGGCGTGGCCGGGGCGGGGCCGGGTGAGCGGCCGGTTGCGAGCCAGCTCCTTCTCGGCGCCGACGTCGTCGGCCGCGGCCAGGGCGTCGGACGCCACCGGGTCGGGGCTCATGACGGTGCTCCACTTGGGCCACTCGCTGTTGCCGATCCGGATGGAGACCGGCGACCCCAGGGTCAGCCCGTGCCGCAGCCCGCCGAGGAACTCGACGGCGTCCTGCTCGAACGACATCCGGGCGCCACGGCCGAAGCCGAGCCGTCGTCTCGCCAGGGCCGCCGCGACGTCGGCACTGGTGATCTCGACGCCGGCCGGCAGGCCCTCGATGACGGCCGTGAGCGCCGGGCCATGGGACTCACCGGCGGTGATCCACCGCAACACTGACATGGCGTGGAGTCTCCCACGCACGCCCCGAGGTGTGGTCAGCCACCCGGATGGTGGAACCCCAGGACGATGGTCGCGAGCAGTCCCAACACGATGAACGGGCCGTAGGCGACCGAGCCCTTGAGGGTCACCCGACGCAGGATCAGCAGCACGAGCGTGCCCACCCCGCTGAGCAGGGTCGACAGGAACAGGCCCTGGGCCGCGAGGACCCAGCCGACGTACCCGAGCGGCAGGGCCGCCACCCCGCCCAGGGTGGCGTCGCCGAGACCCAGTCCGCCCGGCCTGATCAGCGCCAGCACGACGTAGACCAGCCACACCGCAGCCCCCGCACCCACGGCACGCAGCAGGGCCCACCAGTCGCCCGACGAGGCCGAGGCGATGCCGAGGAGCAGGAGGATCGCCGGCACGCTCCACAGGGTCAGGCCCTCAGGCAGCCGGTGCACGTCGACGTCGATCCAGACGAGGGCGACGCCGACGAGCCCTACGAGCAGGTAGGCCGGGAGGACCGCCCCGCGTTCGAGGCCGCCCACCTGCCAGGCCATGAGCGCCCACACGAGGGGCACGGCGGCCGCGACGACGACCGGGTGGGCCGGCGCCGGCCCCTGCTCGTCGTCGAGGCGGTAGTCGAGGGTCTCAAGTCGGCGCGCGAGGAGCAGCCCGACGCCTGCCCCGGCCAGAGCGACCACGAGCACGAGCCACCACTGCGGGTGGGGTGACGTCACTGCGGTCACCGGGCGCGCCCGGTGAGGGCCGCCGCCAAAGCCTCGCGCATCGCCTCGACCGGAGCGGGACGACCGGTCATGAGCTCGACCTGACGCGCCGCCTGGTGCAGGAGCATCGCCGTGCCGGGCACGGCGGCATACCCCCGTCGTGCGGCGGCAGCGGTCAGGGGTGTGGGGCCCTCGCCGTAGACGACGTCGAGGACCGCACGACCTCCGGGCGGCAGGCGGTCGGCCCAGGCCGCCGTCGAGGCCGGGGGGACCGTGCTGACGACGACGTCGGCACCAGCCGGCCACTGCCCCTCGCCGACCGACTCGACCACGAGACCGGTCGAGCGCGCCTGCGCCAGCGTCTCCGGACGCACCCTCGCCCGCACCATGAA
>JALYVC010000484.1 GCA_030853445.1 Actinomycetota bacterium
CTCCGGGGTCGGGCACCATGACCCCGGCCGCCATGGGCGGGCCGCCGCGGGTCAAGGTCCAGGGCCCGCTCGCCGGGCTTGGCGCGAAGTCGGCGGGGGGTGTGGTGTTCGGCTGCCAGTCGACCTCGGCGTCCCCGCGCTGCTACGGGCCCGACCAGCTGCGCAAGGCCTACGGGACCGACAAGCTGATCGCGTCGGGGTACTCCGGCAAGGGCCGCAACGTCGTCGTCGTCGATGCCTACCAGAGCCCGACGATCGCCGCCGACCTGGCGGCCTTCAACTCGGCCTGGGGGCTGGCCAGCGCCCCGCTGCAGATCGTCGCCCCCGACGGCCTCACGCCATTCGACCCCACCGACGCCACCCAGCAGGGCTGGGCCGGGGAGATCAACCTCGACGTCGAGTGGGCGCACGCCATGGCCCCGGATGCGACCATCACCCTCGTGCTCGCGAAGTCGAGCAACGACAACGACCTCCAGAGCGCCATCGCCTACGCCGTCGACCACAAGCTCGGCGACACCCTGTCGATGAGCTTCGGCGAGGCGGAGGCCTGTTACGGCGTCAACCCCGACGGCACCCGGCAGCCGGGCACCACCCTCGCCGCGCAGCACGCCATCCTCGACAAGGCGCGACGCCAGGGGATCACGGTCTTCGCCTCCGCCGGTGACTCGGGCTCCACCGAGCCCACCTGCGACGGCAAGGGCAACATGATCGCGGCCTCGACCCCGGCCAGCGACCCCTTCGTCACCTCGGTCGGCGGGACCCAGCTGTTCGCCAACCCCGCGACGGGCGCCTACCAGCGCGAGGTCGTCTGGAACGAGGAGAAGTCCTACGGCTTCCGCACCTCCGGCGGTGGCGGCTTCAGCAACACGTATGGCGTGCCGTACTGGCAGTCGAAGGTCGGCTCGCTCCCGAGCCGCGGCGTGCCGGACGTCTCCTACGACGCCGCCATCGACGGCGGCGTCATCGTCGCCCTCCAGGGTTCGTTCTACGTCTTCGGCGGGACGAGCTCGGGCAGCCCGCAGTGGGCCGGCATCACCGCCGACATCGCCCAGCTCAACGGGGGCTCGCTCGGCTTCATCAACCCCACCCTGTATGCCGTGGCCCGCAACACGCCTGCTGCGTTCCACGACATCACCAGGGGCCAGAACGGCGACTTCGGCCTCGGCGGCTTCACTGCCGGCACGGGCTGGGACGCGGCCAGCGGCGTCGGGTCGCCGGTCGTCGACTCGCTGGCGCTGTCCATCTCAGCGGTCAACAAGAAGTAACAACTGCAACCGGGTCGGGCGGGTGGCGGCTTCCCCCACCCGCCCGCTCTGTCGAGGGCGGTCTGGGGCTCAGTAACCCACGACGGCACCCCCCAGTGAGGGAAGGCGCGAGTCCGATAACCTGACTCCCGCACGGTTGTCGCACCGGGGGTCCTGGGACCTACCTTCACGGATGCCGTCGCGCCCCGCCCTCGTAGCTCAGGGGATAGAGCACCGCTCTCCTAAAGCGGGTGTCGCAAGTTCGAATCTTGCCGGGGGCACACCACGTTTCCGCAGGTCACAGGCCTGTAAAGCCTCATTTCTGGAGGCTCTTGGGTGAGTCAGCTTCCCTCTGGGCCCCCGTGAGGCCCCCGAACATCAGGTTGACCCGTTCCAGAGCCGCCCGGTCGGCGTCCGTCCCCATCAGGTGGCCGTAGGTGTCGAGCGTCAGCTTGGCCGACGAGTGACCCAGCCACGCGGAGACGGTCTTGACGTCCGTGCCGGCCGCGATCCACAAGCTCGCGGCGGTGTGCCGCAGGTCGTGCGGCCGCCTTCCCAGCGCGGTCTGTGACCAGCGCACGCTCCGTCGCCAGTTCTGCGCGTGCAGATACCCGCCTGCAGGTGCCGGGAAGAGGAGGTCGTCGTCCTCCCGATCTCGGGCCCAGGCCCTCACCACGGGGATGACCGGCTCCATGAGCGGCACGACGCGAGACCGACCGCTCTTCGTCGTGGACCGCTCGATGGGGGCGCCGGTCCGCCCGGACTGAGGCACCGAGCGCCGGACGATCAGCGCCGGGTAGGGCACCGAGACCAGGTCACGGACCCGGAGCCCTCGCAGCTCCCCCATCCGGAGGCCGGTCAGGGCCAGGACCAGGGTCACGTCCGCATACCGCCCGGCGGTCTTGCGCTGCGCGTCCACCACAGCCAGGAGCAGGTCGACCGTGAACGGGTCGATACTCACGACCTTGCCCGTGCGCGAGTCGGGGCGGGGCAGGGCCACCTTCTCGGCCGGTGACGACGGGAGACGGCGCGTGCGGACGGAGTAGGCGAAGAGCCCTCGCACGGTCGTCCGCACCCGCGCCGCCGTCCGGACCGAGCGGGTGACGGCCAGGTTTGTGAGCAGCCTCTCGATCTGCACCGATGTCACCGCAGAGATCGGAAGGTTCTTCCAGGCGGGGACGATGTGGACCCGCAGTGCGCTCTCGTCCGACTCCCACGACCGCACCGACACCTGACCTCGCCGGGACTCCCGATACTCCGCTGCCAGCTCAGCGACAGTCATCCTCCCCGCCGTCGGCTCCACGAACTCACCCGACTGCAGAAGCCGCTTCTGCTCTGCCTCCCAGCGGACCGCGTCGCCTCGACGGTCGAAGGTCCGATCGGCGACGATGACGCCCCGGAACTTGACCTTGGCCCGCCAGGTCCCGTTGGCCCTGCGCAGGATCACGCCTGCTCCCGTTGGCTCTCGAGCCAGGCCCGCAAGTCC
>JALYVC010000496.1 GCA_030853445.1 Actinomycetota bacterium
GCTACGACCTCGGGGCCGACCTCGGCGTGCCCGCGGTCACCGCCCACCGCGCCCTCACGACCAGCGAGGGCGGCCCGACGCGGCTCGCCCCCGGGGCCCTGAGCGGTCGTACGGTGCTCGTCGCCGGCGGAGCGGGTGCCGTCGGCAACGCGGCCATCCAGCTCGCTGCGTGGGCCGGCGCCACCGTCGTCACCACCGTGTCCAGCGCCGACAAGGGCGTCCTCGCCTCAGCGGCTGGTGCCCACCACGTCGTCGACTACCGCAAGGGTGACGAGGCCGACACGGTCGCGGCGATCCGAGCCGTCGCCCCCGACGGCGTCGACATCGTCGTCGAGGTCGCCCCCGCGCAGAACCTCCGGCTCGACCTGCAGGTCATCCGCCCGCGCGGCACCATCGCGATCTATGCCAACAACGGCGGTGACGAGGTGAGCCTCACGGTGCGTGAGACCTTTGCCACGAACGCCCGATTCCAGTGGGTGCTGCTCTACACCGTGGGTCAGCAGGCGCTGTCTGCCGCCGCGGAGGACGTCAACGCGGCCGTGGCCGCAGGGGCCTTCGGTGTGGGTGACGAGCACGGGCTGCCCCTGCACCACTACCCGCTCGAGCAGACCGCTGCGGCCCATGCGGCCGTCGAGTCGGCAGTGGTGGGAAAGGTGCTCATCGACGTCTTCTCCGAGTGACCAGCTCGCATCGAGACGTCTACTGGACCCCGGCAGGAAACGGTCAGGGGTGAGCGTCAGATGAGAAGTCCCGGTGATTCGACCATGATGTGGCCCTAGATGTTGCGCGGAAGCCGTAGTGTGGCAACATCGCTTCTGCCGACCCCCACCCGGTAGCGGCCAACCCAGTCGGACGTGCACGACCACACCTGACCCCGGTCGGATGACGGTCGCACGAAGGGACTGGTCCACGAACGCGGCGCCCATGGCGAGACCCCCCGAGCCGTCATGGGCGCCGCTTCACACTTCCCTCCGCGCCCGCCGTATCCTCACGTCGCAGCAGCACAGGGTGCCTGACCCCCCAGGCTCAGGTGCGCGACTCCAGGGCCAGCAACGCGGCCTTCGCCTCGAGCCCGCCCCGGTAGCGGCCCGCGCTGCCGTCCGAGCGCACGACCCGGTGACACGGTACGAGCAGGGGCAGCGGGTTGGTCGCGCAGGCGGTGCCCACCGCCCTTACTGCCCGTGGGCTGCTCGTGCGGGCCGCGAGGGCGGCGTAGCTCGCGGTCGCGCCGTAGGCCACGTCGGTCGCCAGGTGGTGCAGCACCTCTGCGCGGTAGCCCGTCGCCAGCCGCCAGTCGAGCGGCAGCTCGAAGTGCCGTCGCCGCCCACCGAAGTAGTCGTCGAGCTGGCGCGCGACCACGTCCAACCGGTGAGGGGCGACCAGCACCCTCGGGCTGACCCGGTCGGCCAGCTCGCGCTGCACCGCGTCGAAACCCTCGCTGGCGAAGGCGACTCGCACCACCCCCTGCGGCGTCGCGGCCAGCAGGAGGGCGCCGACCGGGCTGTCGACGGTGCGGATCGCGACGTCGAGCAGGTCGTCACGCTCGGCACGGCCCGCGAGGCGCTCGTGCAGCCGCTCGAGGTCGCCCGGGTCGACGGCATACGCCTCGGCGAGCAGGGCGGCCGGGTCGAGCGGGTCGAGCGGCCCGTCGGTGCGAGGCGGGTCGGTCACGGTTCCTCCTGGGACGTCGTACGGCGCAGTGCGGCGACACCGTCTGCGGCGGCCCGCCGCACCGCGGCTGGGGTGCTGCCCACGAGGGCCGCGATCTCGGCGTGAGGCAGGCCGGCGAGGTGGTGGTAGGCGACGGCCTCCCGCTGACGGCGGGGCGGAGGGAGGGATCCTCCTGCCAGCAGGCCGCCAACAGGCGTGCCAGCGGGGGGGGCGCCCCCTCCGGCACCGGCAGCCTCTCCTTCTTCACCCCCACCTGCGCGCCGCCGCGCCGCAGCGCATTTTTTGGCCGAAGGGCGCATCAGCCCGGACTGTATCCAGCCGAAACAGGCTATTCTGCGGGAGGGCCGTCACGAGCGCGTGGTGATGGTAAGGACCGCAGGTGGCTGAAATCCAGGAGAGCGATGGCAGCGGCTCATGAACAGACGGCGGCGCGGTACATAGAGCTGAGGTCCGCCCTGTCTACGTCAGGCTCCGTTCATGGACGTGCATGCTCTGGCTGTCATTGTCAGATGATCTCGCAGCTGCCAGTACACAAGCTCCAATACCATCCCAGCAGCAGACCGACAGAGTTACAATTACGGCATACATCTCCAACATGTGGAATGGATCCATGCGGCTCCAACTTACATCTCCAACCCAATAACGCTGGTGGCGCTCTTCTCTCTGTGTGTGTGCGAGTG
>JALYVC010000504.1 GCA_030853445.1 Actinomycetota bacterium
ACGATCTCCGGTCATGGGTCGGTCCGCAGATCCCCATCGACAGGACGTCCTCGAGGCCTAGCAGCCGACGCACGATGATGGCCCGGTTGGCCCAGGGACAGGCGCGGGCGACGACCAGCCGATAGCGCCCCGGTTCGACCGGCCAGCGGGGTTGTTCGCCATCCTGGTCCGCGACGGCCAGTATCCGGTCGGCGATGTAGTCGGTATCCCGCTCGAACGTGGGTTCGACGTAGGACCGCGCGGACTCGGTCGGTTCGTCGGTGGTGGTCACCCCGCCACCATAACCAGAACCCCTCGCGATCGATCGGGCGCATAAAACAGCGCACAATGAGTGCTGATGCAGAGGGAGGTGGCCGATGGGGCGCGAGATATTGCCGTTCACGGTGGACCGGTTGTCGGACCTGACCGGCAGCTGCGCCTCGTGCGTCTTCTGGGAGCTGGGTCCGGCCCTGGGGCGCCGGCACGCCAAACCACGGGACGACAAGCAGGCCTGGCTCACGTCGACGCTGCTGGAGTGGGGGACGCCGGGCCGGGTCGTCCTCGTCGACGGGCACTACGCCGGACACATCATGTATGCCCCGCCGCACCTCGTGCCGCGAGCGCTCGCCTTCCCCACGGCGCCGGTCAGCCGGGACGCCGTCGTGCTCGTCACGGCCCGGATCGACCCGGAGTATGCCGGTCAGGGACTGGGGCGGGTACTCGTCCAGGCGGCCGCCAAGGACGTGCTGCGCCGCGGCCATCGGGCGCTCGAGGCATACGGCTCTCGGGACGGACGGGCCGCGTGCGTCCTGCCGGTCGACTTCCTGCTGGCGGTGGGCTTCCGCACGACCCGCGAGCACGCGGCATACCCGCGTCTGCGCCTGGACCTGCGGACCGCTCTGCGGTGGCGTGGTGAGGTCGAGCAGGCGGTCGAGCGGCTGCTGGCTCCCGTGCGCGGGCTGGGAGTCCCCCAACCGGTCGGCACGGCGCACCGCGACGACATCTCGCTGAACTGACGGTGACGGATGTGGCGGGTCAGCCCGCCAGCTCCTCCATGTATTTGCGGAGGTCGCCGAGGCGCAGCACGCCGGTGTTGTTGCTGGTGTCCTGCTCGCCGAGGTAGAGCCGTTGCAGGGCGACGACCACACCTTCGGCAAGATCGTCGCGGAACCCCGGATCGCTGAGCCGGGCGGCGTCGTCAGGGTTGCTGAGATAGCCCGTCTCGATACGCACGGCGGGCATCCGGGTGTGCTGCAGGAGTGACCAGGCTCGCGCGTGGGAGCGGCAGTCGGTCATGCGGGTGCGGGCCACCGTCTCGCGCTGGATCAGGTCCGCGAGCTGCTCGCCGATGGCCGACCAGGCTCCGAACCGGCGCTGGCCGAAGAAAAACGTCGCGACGCCGCTCGCATCCGGCTGGTCGGCCGTGTCGCAGTGCAGCGAGAGGACGATGTCGGCGCCACAGTCGTTCGCGAACGCCGCCCGCGCCGCGTCGTCACCGGCAGAGGTCGTGTAGGTGCGCGTGTAGAAGACCGTCGCGCCCTGGGCGCTAAGCCGACCCTCGATGCGTCGGGCGATGTCGTGGACCACCTCGGCCTCGACGACGCCGTGGGCGACCGCTCCCAGGTCGTCGCCCCCGTGACCAGGGTCGAGGACGACGACGCGCCCGGCCAGGCTGTGCCCGGAGCGGCGTACGAGCTCGCGCTCGCGCAACGACGCCGGAGCGCCACCTCCGACGCTGCGGCGCAGGTCGGCGAAGGCCCCGAGGGTTGCCGGCCCGACCGATCCGTCCGGCTCGAGACCGACCCCACCCTGGAACTCGCGCACGGCACGATCGGTGTCCGGACCGAACGTGCCGTCGACGCGGCCGGGATGGAAGCCGAGCCCGAGCAACCGCTCCTGGAGCTCGAGGACGTCGTCGCCGCGGGTCAGGTGACCAGCGGAGAACTGCAGCAGCCGGTCGCCGAGGCGCCAGCGGGAGGCCTCCAGAGCGGCATACGTGGAGGGTCCGACGATCCCGTCGACGAGCAGTCTCCGCTCCTGCTGGAAGGAGCGGACCGCGTGGTCCAGCTCCTGGTCGAAGTCGTCCGGGTCGAGCGGCGGCGCGGCCAGGTCCAAGCGCTCCCGGATCTCACGGACCACGGGGCCGCGGTGTCCCCGGCGGGCGTCCATGCCGGCGAAGGGGCGGTTGTGTGTCTCGGTCACGTCCCCTCCTCGAGCAGTGCGGCCGGTGGTTGGTGCGCCTGGCAGCGCGGTATGCGGGGCTGGGGTGTCCCGATCCCGCCCCGCAGACTGGGTCGAAATGCCGGCTTCGTAGGCGCCGCCATCGGGCACCATAGCCGAACCGGCCCGCGCCATGTCTGCTGGCGCACTCTGGGTTCACCGAACTGACAGCAACCCGCTACCCGACCTCAGAGGGTGGGTAGCGGGTTGCTGGTGACGTCAAGCGTGGTCAAACGGGGTCGAACCGGGCGATCAGCCCCCGATGTAGTCCTCGAGCTCGCGCAGCAGCTTGGGCTTGGGCATCGCACCGACGAGGGTCTTGACAACCTCGCCACCGACGTAGACGTTCATCGTCGGGATGCTGACCACGCCGTAACGCGAGGTCACACCGGGGTTGGCGTCGGTGTCGAGCTTGACGACGTCGATCTTGTCGCCATAGGTGCTGGCGATCT
>JALYVC010000017.1 GCA_030853445.1 Actinomycetota bacterium
CACTCGAGCGCGAGACCCTGCCGCTCGCGGTCCCGGGCGACCAGCCGGGTGAAGTGCTCGTAGGCGGCGTCCCAGCCATCGCCCGGCCGGGGGTCGTAGGGGGTGACCGGCTCCGTGGCGGCGACCACGCGGCGGATGTCGTCGAGCCCGCCGAGCTCGCCGAGGGCGGCCAGCTGCGCGGCCGCGTTGCCGAGGGCGGTGGCCTCGACCGGCCCGCAGAAGACGGGGATGCCGCAGGCGTCGGCCGTCAGCTGCGACAGCAGCGTGTTGTTGGACCCGCCGCCGACGATGTTGATGCTGGGGGCCCGGGTGCCGGTGACCTCGGCGAGGTCCTCGACGACGTGCCGGTACGCGAGCGCGAGGGAGTCGACCACGCAGCGGGTGATCTCCGCGACGGTCTGCGGGACAGGGGTGCCCGTGCGCGCGCAGTAGGCCTTGATGCGCTCGGGCGTCCGGCGGCCGTCGAGGAACTCGGGGGCGTCGGGGTTGATGATGCCGCGCAGCCCGGGGGCGTCGGCGGCGAGGGCGACCAGGTCGGGATAGCTCAGCTCGGTGCCCTGGCGCTGCCACCAGCGTCGGCACGACTGGAGCACCCACAGCCCCGTCACGTTGCGCAGCAGGCGGATGGTGCCGGCGTAGCCGCCCTCGTTGGTGAGGTTGGTGGCGCGGGTGGCAGGGCTGATGACGGGCCCCGGCACCTCGATGCCGACGAGCGACCACGTGCCGCTGGAGATGTAGAGGCTGCCGGGGTCGTGCAGGGGAGTGCCCACCACGGCGCTGGCCGTGTCGTGGCCCGGGGGCATCACGACCCGGGTGCCGGCGAGGCGGCCGGAGGCCAGGTGGGGCAGTAGCGGGCCGACGTCGGTGCCGGGCCGCACGACGTCGGGCAACAGGCGCGTGGGCACGCCAAGGTCCTCGAGCAGCTCTGTCGCCCAACGGTTCTGCGCCATGTCGTAGAAACCGGTGGTGGAGGCAGCCGTCAGCTCGGTGACGCGCGACCCCGAGAGCAGGTGGTGGAAGACGTCGGGCATCATCACGAGCGTGGTGGCCCGCTCCAGCCGCTCGGGGTGCTCGTAGGTGTCGGAGACGAGGGCGAAGAGGGTGTTGATGTCGATGACCTGCACGCCGGTCGAGGTGTAGATCCGGTCGGCGCCCACGGCCTCGACGGCCCGGGCACGGGCCCGCGGCTGGCGGTCGTCCCGGTAGCACGTGGGGTCGTCGACAAGGGTGCCGTCGGCGTCGAGCAGCCCGTAGTCGACGCCCCAGGCGTCGGCGCCCACCGACGCGATGTCGGTGTCGCCCGCCGAGAGCCGCTCCAACCCGTGCCGCACGCCGCCCCACAGCTGTTCGAGGTCCCACCGCACGATGCCGCCCACCTCGCGGGGCTGGTGCGTGAAGCGGTGCACGACGTCGAGGGTCAGGCGGGTGCCGTCGTAGGCGACGGTGGCCACCCGCCCACTCTCGGCACCGAGGTCGACGGCGGCGACGGTGGTCGCGGCGGTGGGGGTGCTCACGAGCGCCACCGCAAGGACGCGGTACGGGGCCCCGCGACGGCTGCGCCGCCGGCGCGTCGGATCGGCGTGGGGCGCCTCGGAGCGGCGGCGAGCTCGGGGTCGACGAGGTCCCACGTGACGCCCGCGTCGGTCCACTGGCGGTGCACCTCGGTCGGCACGGCCGTGTCGGAGATCAGGCGGGTGAGGCGGTCGACGGTCGTGAAGGAGTGCGTGCCGAAGCGCTCGATCTTGGTGGCGTCGAAGAGGGCGAAGACCTGCCGGCAGGCGCCGGCGAGGGCGGCCTTGGCCGCGGCCTCCTCGGGGGTGATGTCGAGCAGGCCGCGCTCGAGGCTGAGGCCCACCAGCCCGAAGAAGCCCTTGTCGACCCGGCCCCGGCCGACGAGCACGTCGGAGAGGAAGCCGACCATCGACTCCGACGCGCGGCGCAGCACCCCGCCCGGCATGATGACGGTCGCCTCGCTCTGGGTGAGGAGCAGGCTGGAGGCGCGCAGCCCGTTGGTGATCACGGTCAGGGGCGCGATCTCGAGCAGCTCCTCCGCCAGGTAGTAGCAGGTGGTGGAGGAGTCGAGCGCGATGACGTCGCCGGGACGCACGAGGCCGGCTGCGTGGCGGGCGATGGCGCGCTTGGCCTTCGACGCCACCCGCTGGCGGAAGTCGAAGGCCCCCTCGTCGGAGCGCGGGGCCACGAGCGCGCCACCGCGGATCCGACGGAGCATGCCGCGGCGCTCGAGGCTCTCGAGGTCCTTGCGCACGGTGACGGTGGAGACACCGAAGCGCTGCGACAGCGCGCCGACCTCGACACGGCCCTGCTCGTCGAGCTCGGTGAGGATCGCCTGCTCGCGGTCGAACTCGCTCAGTGACGCCACGAGACCTCCTCGTCGTGCGGCCGCCCCGCCCGTCGTTGGGCGTAGCCGTGAGCGTAGGGATGCGTAAGTGGAAAGGCAATGAGTGCAAGAGAAACGAAAGCGTAGTGTCTTCCGCAGAAGGTGCCGCGCTTCCCTTTGGGTGCGGCGTCACTCACCCGTGACAGTGCCGCGGGGCGCGTCGAGTGGCAGGATAGGGGGAGGTTTGCACCCCGGATCTGTCCCTCAGGTCCTCCTCCCAGTCGAAGCAGGTACCAGGCCGATGACGTCCACCACCCAGACCCCGCTCGAGCTCTTCGGCACCGACGCCCTGGTCGGTGAAGACGACCGCGACCTGCAGCTGGCGGTGCGCACCTTCGTCGAGCAGCGGATCAAGCCCGAGATCGGGCAGTGGTTCGAGGACGGCGAGATCCCCGCCCACGACCTGGCCAAGGAGCTCGGGTCGCTGGGGGTGCTGGGCATGCACCTCGAGGGCTACGGCTGTGCCGGGGCATCGGCCACGGCATACGGCCTGGCGTGCCTCGAGCTCGAGGCGGGTGACTCGGGCCTGCGCTCGCTGGTCTCGGTCCAGGGGTCGCTGGCGATGTTCGCGATCTGGAAGTTCGGTTCCGAGGAGCACAAGCAGGAGTGGCTGCCGCGCATGGCTGCGGGCGAGGCCATCGGCTGCTTCGGTCTCACCGAGGCCGACTTCGGCTCCAACCCCAGCGGCATGCGCACCCGGGCCCGGCGCGACGGCGACGACTTCGTCATCGACGGCTCGAAGATGTGGATCACCAACGGCTCCATCGCCGACGTGGCCGTCGTCTGGGCGCAGACCGACGACAAGATCCGTGGTTTCGTCGTCCCGACCGACACGCCCGGCTTCTCGGCGCGGGCGGTGCACCACAAGCTGTCGCTGCGGGCGTCGGTCACCGGTGAGCTCGTGCTGGAGGGGGTGCGCGTGCCCGCATCGGCGATGCTGCCCGAGGTCGGAGGGCTGCGGGGCCCGCTCTCGTGCCTCGACGAGGCGCGCTACGGCATCGTCTTCGGTGCGCTGGGCGCCGCCCGCGACAGCCTCGAGACCGCCCTGTCGTATGCCGGGGACCGCATCGTCTTCGACCGTCCCCTCTCGAGCTTCCAGCTGACCCAGGCCAAGCTCGCCGACATGACGCTCGAGCTCGGCAAGGGGATGCTGCTCGCGCTGCACCTGGGGCGACTCAAGGACGCCGGCACGCTGCGCCCCGAGCAGATCAGCCTGGGCAAGCTCAACAACGTGCGCGAGGCCATCGCCATCGCGCGCGAGTGCCGCACCATCCTCGGCGCCAACGGGATCTCGCTGGAGTACAGCCCGATCCGGCACGCGGCGAACCTCGAGTCGGTATTGACCTACGAGGGCACCAGCGAGGTGCACCAGCTGACCATCGGACGGGCACTGACGGGACAGTCGGCCTTCGCCTGAGGGCCGCGGCCCGGCGCCGGGTCGGTGCGCGGGACCAAGGGCCCCCCGCTCGAGGCGGGCGAGGGGTGAGCCTGAGGGCATGACGGTCACCGGGTCTGCCCCGAGCGCGCCCTTGATGGCGGTGGGCGGGTCACAGGCGGTGGGCGACGGCTCCTTGGCGACCGTGCTCGAGTCCCTGCACACCTCGGCCGAGGGTCTCAGCTCGCAGGAGGCCGCGGTGCGGCTGGTCACCTACGGTCCGAACGCGGTGCGCTCCCACCACCCCGTGGCGCTGCGGCTGCTCGTGCGCCAGCTGCGCAGCCCGGTGCTGCTGCTGCTGGCCGCGACCGCCGTGCTGTCTGCCTTCCTGGGAAACGGCACGGAGTCGGTCATCATCGGGCTGATCCTCGGGGCCAGCGTGGGGCTCGGCTTCACCAACGAGTATCGCGCCGAGCGCGCGGCCGCAGGCCTGCACGACCTGCTACGTCACACCGCGCTCGTACGACGTGACGGGGACCTGGCCCGGGTCGACGTCACCGAGGTTGTGCCGGGTGACGTCGTGCAGCTCTCCGCGGGCGTCCTCGTGCCGGCCGACCTGCGGTTGTTGAGCGCGGAGGGCCTGGAGTGCAACGAGGCCGTGCTCACGGGCGAGTCGGAGTCGGCTGAGAAGGCGGTGCGGACCGGGCCCCTTCTACCGACGGGGACACCACCGGCACCCGGGGCCGCCGGTGCGGACGCTGCCGGCGGGGCTGGCGCGACGGCCTCGATGGGCACGATCGTGCGCGCCGGGCTCGGCACCGGTGTCGTGGTGGCGACCGGGGCCTCGACCCAGTTCGGCAGGATCGCCGTGGGCCTGGGTGAGCGGGAGCCGGAGACCGAGTTCCAGCGCGGACTGCGGTCGTTCTCGGTGCTGCTGCTCCAGGTGGCGGTCACGTTGACCGCGCTGATCTTCGTGACGAACCTCGTGCTGCACCGGCCGATCGTCGAGTCGCTCCTCTTCTCGCTCGCCATCGCCGTGGGCATCACCCCGCAGCTGCTGCCCGCCGTCGTGAGCATGAGCCTCGCGGTTGGGTCGCGACAGCTCGCGCAGCGCAAGGTGCTCGTCAAGCGCCTGGTCTGCATCGAGGACCTGGGCGACATGGACATCCTCGTCACCGACAAGACCGGCACGCTGACCGACGGCTCGCTCACCCTGACCGCCAGTCTCGACGCCGGCGGCGGCGACACACCCAGGGTGGCTCGGCTCGCACTCCTGGCGTGCGACGTGCCGCCACCGTCGGGGGACCGAGCGCCGGCCGGTCCCGACGGAGCCGGGGTGGCCGCTCCAGCGGGTGCGGCGGGCACCCTCGACGCGGCACTGGTCCGGTACACGACTGCGCGTCAGCAGGCCGCCGGTGGCGGTCTGACCGTCGGGCCAGGAGGTGGGGGCGCGGCGTACGAGCGGCTGGCGCTGCTGCCCTTCGACCACCAGCGGCGGATGACGACCGTGCTCGTGCGGGCGCCCGACGGCGACCTGGTGGTCGTCACCAAGGGGGCGCCGGAGTCGGTGCTGAGCCGCTGTGTCGGGGTGCCGGAGCAGGCGCGGGCGACGGTCGAGGGGCTCTTCGGGCAGGGCAGCAGGGTGGTGGCGGTGGCTAGCCGGCCGGCCGAGGAGGGCTCGACCCTCGATGCGGCCGCAGAGTGCGACCTGCAGCTGGCGGGCTTCCTCGTCTTCCTCGACGCCCCGAAGATCGATGCCCACGAGGCGCTTTCGCGTCTCGCCGGTCTGGGGATCTCGGTGAAGGTCGCCACGGGTGACAACGCACTCGTGGCGGCGAAGGTCTGTGCCGACGTCGGGCTCGCGACGACGGGCAGCCTGACCGGCGACGAGATCGAGCGCCTCGACGACGCGGCTCTCGGGCGGGCAGCGGCTGCGGCGACGGTCTTCGCCCGGGTCTCACCCGAGCAGAAGTCCCGCATCGTGCGGGTGCTGCGCGGGCACGGACGGGCGGTCGGCTTCCTCGGCGACGGGGTCAACGACGCGCTGGCGCTGCACGCGGCCGACGTCGGGCTGTCGGTCGACACCGCGACCGACGTGGCCAAGGACGCGGCCGACGTGATCCTGCTAGAGAAGGACCTCGGCGTGGTGGCCGACGGGGTGGTGGAGGGACGGCGGATCTTCGCCAACACCATCAAGTACGTCCTGATGGGCACGTCGAGCAACTTCGGCAACATGTTCAGCGCGGCCGCCGCGTCGTCGTTCCTGGCGTTCCTGCCGATGCTGCCGTCGCAGATCCTGCTCAACAACCTGCTCTACGACACGGGTCAGCTCGCCATCCCGACCGACCGGGTCGACGAGGAGCAGCTGCGGGCGCCGTCGCACTGGGACATGGGCGCGATCCGCCGGTTCATGATGTTCTTCGGGCCGCTTAGCTCGGTCTTCGACTTCCTCACCTTCGCGGTGCTGCTCGGTGGGTTCCACGCCGGCCCGGACCTCTTCCGCACCGGGTGGTTCATCGAGTCGTTGGCGACCCAGACGCTGGTGATCTTCGTCTTCCGCACCCGGCGGCGGTCGTGGCGCAGCCGGCCGAGCCGGCCCCTCGTCGCGACCAGCGCGGCCACGGTGGTGGTGGGTCTGGGCCTGACCTTCTCGCCGCTCGCGGGACTGTTGGGTTTCGTGACCCCTCCGTTGGGCTTCCTGCTCACCGTCGCCCTCATGGCTGCTGCCTACCTCGTGCTCATCGAGGGCGCGAAGCGGGTCTTCTTCGCCGAGGTGGTGGGCCCGCGCGTGCGGCGCCGCTGGCGGGGTCGGCCGCACCGGGTGGAGCGTCGGGCGGCGGCCTTCAGCCGTCGCGCTGGCTAGACGCTGCGGCGCCGTACGGTCAGCGCTCGGGGTAGGCGACCCGCGCCCTTGGGTGGCCACCGGCGCCCGTCGTCCGGACGCTGTCCCCGAGTGGCTGAGCCGGGGGGGCGACACCGAGCATCGGTGAGCCTGGCGGGCGGACGCTGGCCTACGTTGGAGGTCGCCGTACGACGCCCCACTCACCGACGAGAGGCCCGCATCATGAGCGAGACCTACATCCTGGCGATCGACCAGGGCACGACCTCGACCCGCGCGATGGTCTTCGACCACTCGGGCTCGGTGGTCGCGGTCGACCAGACCGAGCACGAGCAGATCCTGCCGCGCGCCGGGTGGGTGGAGCACGACGCGCTGGAGATCTGGAACAACACCCGCGACGTCATCGGTGGCGCACTGGCCCACGCCAACCTCAACAGCAGGAACATCGCGGCCGTCGGCATCACCAACCAGCGCGAGACCGCGGTGGTGTGGGACAGGCGTGACGGGCAGCCGGTCTACAACGCGATCGTCTGGCAGGACACCCGCACCCAGAAGATGGTCGAGCGGCTCGGGGGCGACGAGGGTCTCGAGAAGTACAAGGCGACCGTGGGGCTCCCTCTCGCCACCTACTTCTCCGGGCCGAAGGTCTCGTGGATCCTCGACCACGTCGAGGGTGCGCGCGAGAAGGCCGAGGCCGGCCACCTGCTCTTCGGCAATACCGACACCTGGGTGCTGTGGAACCTCACTGGTGGCGCACAGCACGAGGGTGTGCACGTCACCGACGTGACCAACGCCAGCCGCACGCTGCTGATGGACCTGTCGACCCTGTCGTGGGACCAGTCGATCGCCGCCGACATGGGCATCCCGATGTCGATGCTGCCCGAGATCCGCAGCTCGTCGGAGGTGTATGGGGTGTGCCAGCCCGGCATCCTCAACGGCACCCCCGTCGCCGGCATCCTCGGTGACCAGCAGGCTGCGACCTTCGGGCAGGCCTGTCTGAGCAAGGGGGAGGCGAAGAACACCTACGGCACGGGCAACTTCATGCTGCTCAACACCGGCGAGGAGCAGGTGCCCTCGCAGAACGGGCTGCTGACGACGGTCTGCTACAAGATCGGGGACCAGCCGGCGGTCTACGCGCTCGAGGGCTCGGTCGCCGTGACCGGCTCGCTGGTGCAGTGGGTGCGCGACAACCTCGGCCTCATCGACTCGACCGCCGAGATCGAGACGCTGGCCGGCACCGTCGACGACAACGGTGGTGCGTACTTCGTGCCGGCCTTCTCGGGGCTCTTCGCACCGCACTGGCGTGCTGACGCCCGCGGGGCGCTGGTCGGCCTGACCCGCTTCGTCAACAAGGGCCACATCGCCCGCGCCGTGCTCGAGGCCACCGCCTTCCAGACCCGGGAGGTGCTCGATGCGATGAACGCCGACTCCGGGGTGCCCCTGAAGGAGCTGCGGGTCGACGGAGGCATGGTCGTCAACGAGATGCTCATGCAGTTCCAGGCCGACCTGCTCGGCGTCGACGTCGTGCGCCCCAAGGTCGCCGAGACCACTGCCCTCGGCGCCGCGTATGCCGCGGGGCTGGCTGTCGGCTACTGGGCGAACGAGGACGAGGTGCGCGCCAACTGGGGTGAGGACAAGCGCTGGACCCCCCGGATGCCGCAGGAGGAGAGCGACCGGCTCTACCGCAACTGGAAGAAGGCCGTCACCAAGACGCTCGACTGGGTGGACGACGACGTGGTGTGACCCACGCGTCCGCGTCGACGGGGTGAGAGTCCTTCGTGGCGCGGAGGTCAGCGGAGTGGGTCAGTGGGGGTCAGTGGGCGACGAGGTGGTTGGTGGCGGTGCGCACGGTCACGGTGGTCGTGGGTCCGGCGACGGTCACGGTGTCGGGGATGGGGGCCCACTGGCCGCCGTTGACGCGGAAGTCGGCGGCGAAGGTGGTGTCGACGCGGGAGCCGTAGCTTCCCGGGGCGAGGTAGGGGTGGGTGATCGTGCCGGTGGGGTAGACGCCCCCGGTCTCGGTGGTGGGCCCGAAGGTCTCGCCGTCGCCGAAGACGTAGGTGAAGTGGTCGAGGCGGGGGCGGATCTGCACCTGGTAGCCGAGGAGGGTGAGGGTGTCGGTCTCGCCCGGTTCGTAGCCGTCTGGGGTCCAGTTCACCTGGTAGTAGGCGGGCAGGCCCACCAACGTGGTGTTGCCGACGGGTTGGGTGGTGATCTGGGGCTCGGACCACGGGGTGGTGTGGAAGGCCTTGAGGATGTCGGCCATCGTCGGACGGGGGGTGCCGCCAGGGACGGCGTCGGCCCAGCAGGTGACGCCGAGCAGGGTCCAGCCGCTCGGTGGCTGGCCGCCCTGCACCGTGCGTCGCCAGATGCGGGTCAGGGGTCCGAGGCCGCGGGCGGGGTCGGTGCACGCCGTGATGGCGCGGGTGCACAACGACTGCGCCCCGACGCCGCCGGGATCGGACAAGGCGCAGGCGGTGGTCGTGGCGTACTCGTAGCGCGGGCCCTTGTAGCCAGCTGGGGCGGGAGTGCCGTTGTCCCCGGGACGCTTGGGAAGGTCAGTGATCGTCTTGCGATCGGTGCTGGTGTCAATTCCGCCCTCTCCCGCGGCACAGCCCCCTGTCAAGGGGCCACAGTTCGTGCTGCCTGCCATGGCTGTTGCATTAAAGGTCATCATTAGGCCGCAAGCCAAGGCCAAAGTCCAAAGGAGTCTCACGCTGTTGCCTTAATCTCGGTTACTCTCCACCCGTCTCTATATATCAGAAAAATGGAAAGCCCCCCCTTTGAGGCCGGGTATGCCTTGACCTCATTTCCTGATCGGTCGAGCACGCGGACGGCAGCAGTAGAGGATGAAACAAAAGTCTTGGAAGGACCCTCTGGGTCGAATGTAGCAATAGTCGTTAGCTCTGGGTGGATAACTTCGCCAACGTACTTCTGGTCAAGTCGGCGATACTCTTCAACCTGAGCAGTCATGGCCTGGCACGTCTTGCATCCCGGTGCGTAAAGTGAATTAATGAGACTGGATCTGTTGGTCCTATAGGCCTCATTGGCCTGAACTGCGAAAAACTGAGTAAACGCTTCTGCTCCAGCCGCAGTATTCGCCCTCGCCGCCACCGGTACGTGCGGATCCCCCCCGGCGGTCGTGGTGCCCGAGCCCGTGGGAGCGTCCGACGTCGTCGCGCTCGAGGTCGTGCTCGTCCCGCCGGTGCTCGCGGATACGCTGGCCGCAGTGGTGGAGGGCGGTGGCGCGGCCGTCCCCCCGCTGCAGGCGCTGAGGAGCAGCGCGGCGACGGCAGCCAGCCCCGCGGCATACGGATGGTGCGCGTCGCGCGTCACGTAGGACCCCCAGACCTGGTGTGTGCGCCCGCTCGGGGGCGTGTCGCGGTTCAGTATGGCAAGGATTCGGGTGCCGCTCAGAGTTGTCCCCAGGCCTGTTTTGGCCGCGAGTGGGAGGGTGGGCTCGTCCGCACACGCTGCACACGCTGCACACGGAGACAGGAGGGCTGGCGTGCCCAACCCCGTGCTCGTCACCGGTGGCACCGGCACCCTCGGCCGGCTCGTCGTGGCGCGTCTGCGCGATGCCGGCCAGCCGGTGCGGGTGCTGAGCCGGCACCCTGGCTCTGACCACACCTCTGACGGCGATCTCACGCACGTGACCGGCGACCTGCTGAAGGAGACCGGGATCGAGGAGGCGGTCGCGGGGGTCTCGACCGTCCTCCACCTCGCCGGCGGACCCAAGGGAGATGACGTGGCCACCCGCCACCTGGCCCAGGCCGCGGCGCGAGCCGGGGTGTCGCACCTCGTGCTCATCTCGATCATCGGTGCCGACCGGCTGCCCCTCGGGTTCTACCGGGCCAAGGTCACGGCAGAGCGCGAGGTCATGGAGTCGGGGGTGCCGTTCACCCGGCTGCGGGCGGCGCAGTTCCACGACTTCGTCCTCACCCTCGCGCAGCGGGTCTCGGCGTCACCGGTGCTCGCGGTCCCGACGGGCGTGCGGGCGCAACCGGTCGACGCCGACGACGTCGCCGCCCGCCTCGTGGAGCTCGCACTGGGCCCTCCGGCCGGGATCGTGCCCGATCTACCGGGCCCGACGGTCTACCCCCTCACCGACCTCGTGCGCAGCTACCTCGCCGCAGCGGGCAAGCGGCGGCTCGTTCTGCCGCTGCGTCTGCCCGGCGCGATCGGCCGGGCCTACCGCGCGGGCGACAACCTGTCGTGCGACACGCCCACCGGCACACGCACGTGGGAGGAGTTCCTCGCCGAGCGGGTCAGGGCTTGAGCACTCAGGCGTCGGCCGACTGGGTGGCCTTGCCGTCGAGCAGGTGCAGGAAGTCGACGGCGATGGCGGCGACGTGCTGCTCTCGCTCGGCCAGGAACCGCCGGGTGTGCGGCTGGCGTTCGTGCTCCTCGAAGGCAGCCCGGTCGCGATACAGCTCGTAGAAGATGCGCACGGCCGGCTCGCCATCCACCCGGTGTGAGGTGTAGACCAGCGTGCCCGGCTCATGGCTGCGGATGCCGTCGAGGGTCTCGGCGACGAGGGCATCGAACGAGTCCTCGTGACCGGGCTCCAGCGTGAACCTCACCACCAGCGCGAAGCCCTCCATAGTCCTTCTCCTCAGTGTTCAGTGCTCAGCAGTCGTCGGCTCCTGTCAGGCTACGGGCCAGCGTGACACGCCGTCAGCCTGTCGACCCTCGCAGCTCCTGCACCTTCGCCACCAGCGCATCGACCTTGGCGACGTAGGCCTTCGGATCGGCCTTGCGCTCCAGCCCGCCGGCCGACATCCAGCGCACCTTGCCCAGCACCGGCCGCTCGGTCCAGCCACGGTCCTGGTTGCCGAAGACCCACGAGATGTTGGAGAACGAGTTCGCGTCCCGCCCGTCGAGGAAGTACTTGTTGTTGAGGTAGAGCGCCGTGCGGTAGGCGGTCTCCGGGGAGGTCGACCACTCGATGATCTTCTTCCCCCAGTACATCCGCATGTAGTTGTGCATGTAGCCGGTGTGCAGCATCTCGCGCATCGCCGCGTTCCAGTAGTCGTCGTGCGTCTGAGCCTTCTCGAGCTGCGTTCGTGTGTATACGTGCTCGCGCTCATCGTCCTTGTGCTCGGCGAGCGTCTTCCTCGCGAAGTCCGGCAGGGCGGCGTACTTGTCGTAGTCCTTCTCGTAGAAGACGAAGTTCATCGGCAGCTCGCGCCGCACGATCAGCTCCTCGAGGTAGTCGCCGGCGTTCGGGCCGCCCGCCTCGTCGATGGCCAGTGCGATCGCCACGGGGGAGAGGTGGCCGTAGTGCAGGTACTTGCTCATGTGCGACACGTCGTCGGTCTGCGGCTGGTTGCGGTGCGCCGAGTAGTCACCGAACCCCTCCCGTATGAAGCCTCGCAGCTGCCGCTTCGCCGCGCTCGTGCCGCCCTCGAACAGCGGCACGGGCGCGACGGAGTCGTCGACCTCGAGCCGGGCGAGGTAGGCAGAAGGGTCGGAGACGTCCTCGCCCTCCACCTGCGGGGCACTCGTGTTCTTGAGGTTCGTCGCCCGCAGCGGCACGAGGAACCGTCCGAGATGGCGGGTGATCTTCGGACGGATCGTGCGGGCCGCGTGCTCGCGCTTGTCGGAGACGAGCTCGACGGGCACGACCACGTCGGACTCGACCTGGACGACGGGCACCTCGACGGCCCGGACCAGCTGCTCGCGCCACTGCCGCTGGTGGCGCAGGTAGCCGCGGTCGCAGACCACGAGGGCCGCGTCACCGGCGAGGTCGACCGCGATGTCGGCCGGGGCCCCCCGCTGCACCACGAAGGGGATCCCCCTCTTGCTCAACGCCTTGGTCACGTCTGCGAGCCCCTCGAGGAGGAAGGCGTAGTGCCGGGCGTTGGCCTCGGGGTAGTCGTCCATCAGCCCGAAGCAGACCAGCAGCGGCAGCTCCAGCTCGTTGGCGCGGTGGACGGCATACTCCAACGCGTGGTTGAGCTCAGCCCGCACCGACTGCTGCATCCAGTAGAGGACGTAGCGGCCGGCGGGGGCGGGGTCGCCGGCCCGGAGCACCTGCACGCGCTCGGTCTGGATGCCGGGGTAGGGATCGGAGTGCGTCATGGGTGACGACTACCCACAGAATCGCGCCATCAGTCGTCGAGCGGGGTGGACGCCCCCCGATCGACGGGAAGCAGCACTGGCGAGAGCGGAGTAGTCTCGACGGATTCCGTTGTCGGGTGGCAGTTCCATGCAGACGAGCAGCTCAGGCAGGACAGAGACCCATGCGCCGACGCATCATCTCCACGACCGGGTTGCCGGCCGACACCCGGGCCTGCCTGTTCGACCTGGACGGTGTGCTCACCGACACGGCGAAGGTCCACGCGGCTGCGTGGAAGGAGATGTTCGACGGTTACCTGCAGGCGCGGGCCAAGGACGCCGGCACACCGTACGAAGCCTTCGACGAGGTCGCCGACTACGACACCTACGTCGACGGGAAGAGCCGGGCCGACGGCACCCGCTCGTTCCTGACCTCGCGCGGGATCGACCTGCCGGACGGCGCGCCCGGCGACCAGCCAGGAGCGTCGACGATCGCCGGGCTCAGCGCCGCCAAGAACGCGATCGTGCTGCGCCGCATCCGACACGACGGCGTCGAGCCCTACCCCGGGTCGGTGCGCTACCTGCGAGCGGTGCGGTCGGCGGGTCTGCTCACGGCGGTGGTGTCCTCGAGCGCCAACTGCGCCGAGGTGCTCGACGCTGCGGGGATCGCCGACCTGTTCGAGGTGCGCGTCGACGGCATCAGCGTGCAGGAGCAGCACCTGGCGGGGAAGCCGGCGCCCGACACCTACCTTGCAGCTGCCCGGCTGCTGCACGTGGAGCCGGGGGAGGCGGCCGTGTTCGAGGACGCGCTCTCGGGGGTGGCCGCAGGCCGGGCGGGCGGGTTCCGGGTCGTGGTCGGTGTCGACCGGGTCGGGCAGGCCGCCGAGCTGAGGTCACACGGTGCCGACCTCGTGGTCGCCGACCTCGCTGAGCTGACCCAGTCCGACCCCACGTGATCACCCACCCGAAGTACGCCGTCGAGCCGTGGTGTCTGCGCGAGACCGGCCTCGACCTCGACGTGCTGGCGCAGAGCGAGTCGATGTTCGCCTTGTCCAACGGTCACATCGGCTGGCGGGGAAACCTCGACGAGGGCGAACCGTGCGGCATACCGGGCTCCTACCTCAACGGCCTCTTCGAAGCGCGGACGCTGCCTTATGCCGAGGCCGGCTTCGGCTACCCGGAGGCCGGTCAGACCCTCATCGACATCACCAACGGCAAGCTGATCCGCCTCCTCGTCGACGACCAGCCCTTCGACGTGCGCTACGGCCGGCTGGTCGAGCACGAGCGGTTGCTCGACTTCCGCACCGGGCTCCTCACGCGCCGGGTCGAGTGGGTCTCACCCGGGGGTCAGGGCGTGCGCGTGCACTCGACCCGGCTGGTCTCGCTGTCGCAGCGGTCGGTGGCAGCGATCTGCTACGAGGTCGAGCCGGTCGGCACGTCGGCGCGGGTGGTGCTCCAGTCAGAGCTGGTGGCCAACGAGGCGCCACCTCCCTCCGGGGGTGACCCCCGCGAAGCGGCCACGCTGCAGATGTCGCTGGTGTCCGAGGGGCACGCCTGCACGGGGACAGCTGCCTCGCTGATGCACCGTACGGCGGTCAGCGACCTGCGGCTGGGCGCGGCCATGGACCACCAGCTCGACGGCCCACCGTCGGTGCGGGTCTCGAGTGAGAGCTCCCCCGACCTGGCCCGGGTCACCGTCACCGCGACCCTCGAGCCCGGGCAGCGTTTGCGGCTGGTCAAGTTCGTCACCTACGGCTGGTCTGCCGTGCGGTCGCAGCCGGCCATCACCGACCAGGTCGCCGCGGCGCTGACCGCTGCCGTCGAGTCGGGCTGGGAGGGGTTGGTCGCCGAGCACGGCGCCTACCTCGACGAGTTCTGGGGGCGCGCGGATGTCGAGGTCGACGGCGACGAGCAGGTGCAGCAGGCGGTGCGCTTCGGCCTGTTCCACATGCTGCAGGCCAGTGCCCGCTCCGAGGGGCGGGCCATCGCGGCGAAGGGGCTGACCGGGCCGGGCTACGACGGGCACGCCTTCTGGGACACCGAGACCTTCGTGCTGCCGGTGCTCAGCTACACCGCTCCCGAGTCGGCGGCCGACGCGCTGCGCTGGCGCCACTCGACCCTGCCGAAGGCGAGGGCCCGCGCCGCCCAGCTGGGGCTGCGGGGGGCAGTTTTTCCGTGGCGCACGATCAACGGTGACGAGTGCTCGGGCTACTGGCCCGCCAGCACGGCCGCGTTCCACCTCGCGGCCGACATCGCCGACGCGGTGGTGCGCCATATCGGCATCACGGGCGACGAGGGGTTCGAGCGCGGCATCGGGATCGAGATGCTGATCGAGACCGCCCGACTGTGGCGCTCGCTGGGTCACGACGACTCCGTAGGGGGCTTCCGGATCGACGGGGTGACCGGGCCCGACGAGTACTCAGCCGTCGCCGACAACAACGTCTTCACCAACCTGATGGCCCAGCACAACCTGCGCTGCGCCGCCGATGTCGTGGCGCGGCACCCCGACCGGGCGCGCGAGCTGGGGATCACGACCGAGGAGGTCGACGGCTGGCGGGCCGCCGCCCAGGCCATGGTCGTGCCCTTCGACGACCTGCTCGGCGTGCACTGTCAGGACGAGGGTTTCACCAGCCACGCGGTCTGGGACTTCGAGGCCACCCCCGAGCAGCAGTATCCGCTCCTGCTGCACTTCCCGTACTTCGACCTCTACCGCAAGCAGGTCGTCAAGCAGGCCGACCTCGTGCTGGCCATGCACCTGCGCGGGGACGCGTTCACCGCTGCGCAGAAGGCCCGCAACTTCGCCTACTACGAGGCGTTGACGGTGCGGGACTCCTCGCTGTCGGCCGCGACCCAGGCGGTCATGGCCGCCGAGACGGGCCATCTCGACCTCGCCTACGACTACCTGACCGAGGCCGCGCTGATGGACCTCGACGACCTCGAGCACAACACCCGCGACGGCCTGCACCTCGCGTCCCTGGCCGGGACCTGGACCGCTCTTGTGCCCGGCTTCGCGGGCCTGCGGCAGAGCGGTGGCCACCTCGCCTTCAACCCGCGGCTACCCATCGGCATCACGCGGTTGTCCGCCACCGTCGGGCTGCGGGGCAGCCGGCTGCGTGTCGAGGTGACGCCGACGACGACGACGTACGACGTGCTGGACGGAGCAACGGTGTCACTGCAGCACGACGGGTGTCCCGTGTCGGTCTCGGTCGGCCGCCCCGTGGCGATGCCGAACAGCGAGCTGTCGGCCGGTCCGGCGCCGACCCAGCCCCGCCACCGCGTCCCTCGGCGTCACGGGGAGAGGGTCACGTGAGAGCCGCAGCGTCCGGTCGAGGTGCTGTCTTCCCCCGTGGAGGGGCCTGAGCTTTTCTCGGAAACAGCGCTGCTCGCCCTGCGGTCGAGGACACGGTACGGCGACGACCAGCAGGCGGGCGGGGCGGATGGACCTAGAAGGGCCCGTGCTCGGCGATCTGGCGTCGGCCGCGGGTCGCGCGGGTCCGTCCGGAAGGTGCAGGTTCGGTGACCGTCGTACCCGGGGGTGAAGGGCGCGGAGCGAGTGCTCCGGGGGTGCGGCGGCGGACGGCCGGTCATTTCCGACTTCTGATGAGGCTCAGTTCCTCGACCGTACAACCGGCCGCTGAGTGCGAGACGGGCTCGACGTCAGGTGGTGCGGACGCGGAGGGGTGTATCAGCCGCAGGTCCGGGCGCCTCCTGCAGGAGAGTGACCACCCCGGTCCTCACACGCCGAAGGAGCTCGACATGCCCGGTTGGTACGTCCACCTCGAGGCGGCGCACGACACCGCCCGCGACCTGCGCGACGGCACCGTGCCGCCCAACTTCAACCTCGACCCGGCGCAGGCCAAGGCCATCGGCGAGCTGTGCCACACGTGGCGCAACTACCTCGCGATCGGCTCCCTGGGGCCTGACCTCTTCTATCTCCTGCCCGACTTCAAGGACGGGGCCGGTCAGGTCATCCGCCAGGTCGTGAAGTGGGCACTCGACGTGTGGGAGGTCGTCGACGGTGAGTTCGTCAGCAAGTGGGAGAAGTGGATCGACCCCATCTCGACCAACAACGCGCAGCTCGCCTCGCAGCTCACCGGCGGCCTGTCGACGCAGCTGGCGCAGGTGCTCGACTCCTTGACGTCGGCGGTGATCACGGCCTTCAAGGGGCTGCTCACGCAGATGGGTGACTGGTTCGGCATCCTTACCTCGGGCGTGCCGCAGGCCTTCGGTGACGACGCCTTCTACTGGTCAGACATGTTCCACTATCGCCGCACCTACCAGTTCCCCTTCGTCCTCTTCCAGCAGGCGCAGGCGGCGCTGGCGTCGGCGACCACGGACGACCAGCGGCAGGACGCCGAGGCGCGGATCGCCTTCGCCGTCGGGTGGATGTCGCACTGCGCCACCGACGTCACCGGCCACCCCTTCACCAACGCCAAGAGCGGTGGCCCCTACCGGGACCACTGGCAGCGCCACCACCTGGTGGAGAACCACATGGACGCCGAGAACTACGGCGCCCGTCACCCCGGCCCCCTCTACGAGGAGTACGGCACGTCGGCGCTGCACTTCCGGCTCGCCTTCCGCCAGCGCGACGACGCTCCGTACAACGGGCGGGACGACGCGCCGGCCTACGACTACTGGAGCGGGCTCCCGGCCTACGACAACGGCGACGGGCCGACGGCGACGGCGTTCCGCCACCACTTCTTCGACCTCGACACCGGGCCGCTGCCCGACCACCTCGTCGACGGGCTGCTCGAGGCGATGCGCGACGTCTACGGCGCCGACGGGCCGCACATCTTGCTGCAGGACCCGGCCTACTCGGCGACCGACCCCGTCACCGGTCAGCCCGACGGGCGGCCCAACGCCGACGCGATGGGGCAGATGTGGGAGATCGTCTACCGCTACCTCAAGATGATCGGCAGCGACGCGATCAGCCTGCGTCTTCCGCCACCGCCGTCGGTCTTCACCGACCACTCGTTCCCGACGCCTCCGGGGGGTGGCGGCTCGGGGGTCGACGACGACCCGGCGCGGGGGGCCGACATCGGCGACGACGACTCCTTCAACCTGCTCGACCTGCTGCTGGCGCTCTTCGCGTGGGCGGCCTACCTCGCCCAGGTGGTCGCGTGGCTGCTGACGGTGCTGCCGGGCCTCATCCTCGACGTCGCGACCTTCCCCGCACGCGAGGTCATCTACTGGGGCGTCATCGTCCCGGCGTGGAACCTCTACCTGCTGGCGCGTCGTGCGCTGGTGATGTCGGGCTTCGCGATGCCGAAGCCGGGTGAGATCAACACCGGGCTGACGACGCTGGGGCGTCATGGCTCGTATGACGTCGCGTCCGCGCTGGACAACCCCCTCGGCTCCCCGACAGCTACGCCACCGATCACCGAGCCGTCGGGACGGCTGACCGCGAGCGACCCTCAGGGGCTCGACCGGGCCTACCCGCGCGGCATCGTGCGCGACCTGCCGTCGTCGATCGGCCGCATCGACATCGTGGGGGCGCTCGGGCTCACGTCGCCGCTGCGCTATGCCGACGATGCCGCGGGGGACGAGTTCAAAGCGTCGGAATGGGTTGCGCCGTGGCGGTATCCCTTCACCAACCAGGCCGGCGACGGGGTCGCCCAGGAGGGCGCGGCCACCCACGCCGGCCCGTATGTCGTCGGGTCGAACTCGACCGTCCTGCTCTCCGGGTTCACGGGCAACGACGACGCCCGGCTCGAGCTGGAGAAGGCGGCCTCGCCGGTCGATACGGAAGACATCCTCGACCGCCGGCTGCTGGCCGACGAGCACCTCGGCGGCCCGGTCGACTACGGGCTCTACCTCGTCGGACGGATGGCCAAGGAGGTGGGGCAGGCCGACTTCGGTGTCCCCGACTTCAACCTCGACTCCGACCGCGGATACGCCTGGCGCACCTGGGACTGGGACCGCTCGAAGGAGCCCTGCGTGCCGAAGATCGACCCGGTCGGCGCCGAGGACTTCGGCTACCGGCTGCCGTGCACCTCGCCGCAGTTCTTCCATGCCGACCACGACTGCCCGGCCCAGCCCGGCCGGTGGTACCAGGAGGACGAGGACCTCGCCGTCCACTACCTGCCCGGAGCCGGCCCGGAGTGCACCGAGCCGGGCAAGCACGACCGCATCACCGACCCCAACTGGCGCGAGCGCCTCGACCGCAAGGACGGCTGACATGCCCCTCGACCACGCACGAGACGCACGAGATGACGACCAGCAGCACCCGGTGCTCACCGAGAAGGAGGACGCGCAGCTACGCGGCGCCAACCCACCCGGTGCGCTCGGGCAGACCACGCCACCGAGCGGCGACCTCGACCCGGGCTGGGCGCCCAGCGACGTCGGGGCGCAGGCCGAGGAGCTCATCAAGGGGATCGGCGGCGACCGCCGGCCACGCCGGGAGGACGTCTACCCCTACCTGCTGATCCGCGCGCACACCCCCGGCGACCGCGGGGCCCGGCCGATCTGGCCGAGCATCCCTTGCTGGGAGTCGCCCGACATCCTGCTGGTCGACGCGGCCTACACCGGCCCGTTCTCGCTGTCGCAGCTCGTGGCGAGCCCGACGGCGGGGCGCCGCTACCGGGTCTTCATCCGCATCTGGAACCTGGGGTTGTTTCCTGCGATCGGGGTCTTCGTGCGGACCTGGTATGTCAATCCCGGCTTCTTCGGCGGGGATCCGACCAACCCGGCCTACCAGCCGCAGCCGATCGGGATGGTGGCGCTGCCCCAGCTGGAGGAGCGCACCAAGCCGGGCGCGATGCAGGTCGTCGAGCTCGACCACACGTGGGACATCCCCTCGTCGCTGACCGGGCACGAGTGCCTGATGGCGTCGGTGAGCTGCCCCCTGGACGACTGGGGCGGCGCGCTCGACGCCAACCAGGACCGTCACGTGGGGCAACGCAACCTCACCATCCTCGCCGGCAGCGACAACGCGAAGAAGCTGATCTTCACCCTCGGCCAGATGGTCACCAAGAGCGGGATGCTCGAGCTGCGCCACGGCGGCGGCGCCGTCACCCCACTGCTCGCGGGGGTGCTGGGGGAGACGAAGGCGGAGTGGGGCACGGCGGCCGACATCGCGGCGCCGCCGGTGGAGCGGCTGCGCCGCGGGGTGCCCACCCCGACCGGGCAGCACCTGCTGACGATGCTCGCCACACCCCAGGGCTGGCTCGTGGCCGACAGCGCCAGACTGTATGACGTCGCCGCCCAGCTCGGCGTCGTCGAGCACGACGGGGAGAAGGGTGGCGAGCAGCCGTTCGAGACGCCGACCGGGACGCGGCAGGTGCTCGAGCGGGTGCTGGAGCGGGGCGGGCTCGATGGGGTCGAGCGCTTCGGGGTGGTCAGTGACCGCGACCCGGGTGAGGCGCTGCTCGAGGGGCTCGGGCGGCTCTGGGACCTCGACGGGCTCGACGCGCGTGACCTAGCAAGGGCGCTGGTCGAGGGGGGGCCGTTCGCGCACCTGCTGCGGTTCTCGCACACCGACCCCGAGCGTGAGGAGTCGGGCGGCTACTCGCTGGCTGTCATCGGCTGAGGCCGATGCGGATGTCACGGCCGAGAGCTCTTGCCGGCGCCGCCTTGGCGCTGCAGGCTGTAGCCACCCGTCCGACCGGAGGCACCCATGGGCAAGCTGATCTACGCGGCCAACACCTCGCTCGACGGCTACCTCGAGGACGAGAGCGGCTCCTTCGACTGGTCCGTGCCTGACGAGGAGGTGCACGAGTTCTGGAACGAGCACGAGCGGCACATCGGGACATCGCTCTACGGCCGGCGCCTGTACGAGACGATGCGCGTCTGGGAGGACGACGACTGGTTGACGACCGAGCCGGCGGTCGTCCGCGAGTACGCCGAGGTCTGGCGCGACACCGACAAAATCGTCTACTCCTCGACCCTTCAAGGAGTGTCGACGGCGCGTACGAGGATCGAGCGGCAGCTCGAGCCCGAGACGGTCCGACAGCTCAAGGAGACGTCCAGCTCAAACCTGAGCATCGGCGGCGCGACCCTCGCGGCGGAGGCGTTCCGGCACGGGTTGGTCGACGAGTGCGTGCTGCTCCTGTGCCCCATAGTCGTGGGCGGCGGCAAGCCGGCACTGCCCCGGGGCGTAGGACTCGACCTCGAGCTGCTGGACCATCGACGGTTCGGCAATGGTGTGGTCTACGTGCGCTACGCGGTACGAAACGGTACCTTCCGGAGCACCTCTTAGCCCGGGGTCGCCCAGACCGCACCACGCACGACCCTGCTGACGGAGCGAGCGCCTCAGCGCTTGACCCCTCCGCCTACCTCATGTAAGGCAACCACCTCCGGCGACGAGCGCGTCACCCAGGCGGTAGTCCTGCCGTCGTGAACACGCCAGGAGACCCGCGATCGACGACCCGCCGCAGCCGCACGAGGAACGCGGCCGAAGGGGTGACCGAGCCTGACCGGTAGGTGGAGAGCCTGGGACGCGACGTGCCCAGCTGGGTCGCGAGGTCGGCCATGGTTAGGCCCGAGCGGTCGATCACCAGCTGAGCCGGTGTGAGCGGTCGAGCTCGATCGGCACGGGAGTGCGGTTGACATTGAGGCGGGAACCCATGCAAGACAACAGTGCGTCGAACAGGCCGTCGCTGAAATCGGTCTGCCCTGAAGGGAACTGGCTGATGCTGGGTTGTTTGACGCCGCTCATGCGTGACAGCGAGGTCTGGGTTGTGGCGCCTCTCGCCATGGCCTCGCGTAGGACCTTGGAACGATCAGTCATCTGGCTTTCACGGCAACCAATCCAGTAAGTGATCGCACTGATGGACGAGTCGACGAAAATCTGCCACGGCGGCGGGCAGAATGCGGGTATGGCTGCCATGAGCAAGGGTTCCAACGTCCCCCTGTCCGCAACGCACGTGCGCGTCGCCCTGCAGTGGACTCCTCAGCCAGGCACGCCCGATGTCGACGTCTCGGCTCTGCTGCTCGTGGGCACGGGAAGGGTGCGCAGTGACGCCGACTTCGTCTTCTACAACCACCCGACCCATGCGTCGGGCGCGGTTCGTCACGCGGGAACGGACATCGTGGCGGGTGTCACCACCAGCACGGTGGATATCGACATCGGCGCGCTCGAGGCCGACATCGAGCGCGTGCTCATCGCGGCCTCGGCCGACGCCGGCGCCTTCGGGCAGGTGCCGGGCCTGAGGATGCGCGCGGTCGACGCCGCCACCGACGACGAGCTGGCCACCTTCGACATCACCGACGCGAGCAGTGAGACCGCGTTCGTCGTCGCCGAGGTCTACCGGCGCAACGGGGCCTGGAGGCTGCGCGCGGTGGGTCAGGGGTATGCGTCCGGGCTGGCCGGGCTGGCCACGGACGTCGGGATCAGCGTGGAGGACCATGCGGCCCCTCAGGCGCCGACCACGGTCGCCGAGATCCAGCTGGTCAGCGACGGGGAGGGTATCGCGGTCATCGGTGACGTCATGGCTGTCGAACGCTTCCTGATGACCGCAGGTCTGGCGTCCAGGGATCTCGAGCTGCCCCGGCTCGGAGCTGCGCTCGGCTCTGGTGCTGCCGTCGCGCAAGCGGGCTCGGAGATCGCCGCGACCTCGGGTCGCTGGGTGAAGCTGACCGAGCGGTCGGCGCAGGCGATGAAGACCTATGCACCGATGAAGGGGTCGGCGGATGGACTGAGCCGCGCCGTGACGACAGACAAGGGCAAGGTCAATATGATCCTGGAGTTCGCCACGAAGCCAGGCCCGAGGTCGCTCTTGACCAACCCCGCGATCCTCGCTGGCGCCGCCGGCATCATGGCGCAGCTCGCGATGCAGCAGACCATGGACGAGATCACCGACTACCTCGCCGCGATCGACGAGAAGGTCGACGACTTGCTGCGCGCTCACACTGACGCGGTGCTGGCCGACATGATCGGCGTGGACTTCGTCATCGGCGAGGCCATGACGATCCGGGCGCAGGTGGGCCGGGTCTCCGATGTCACCTGGTCCAAGGTGTCGGCGACGTCGATGACAGTCGCCAGGACCCAGGGCTATGCCTTGCGCCAGCTCGACGGCCTGGCGGAGAAGCTCGAGGGGAAGAGCAAGATTGGTGATCTGGCCGAGGCCTCGAAGGTGGCCGAGGTCAAGGCGCAGGAGTGGCTCGCCGTGCTGGCTCGGTGCTTCCAGCTGCAGGACGCGATCGCCGTGCTCGAGCTGGATCGTGTGCTGGATGCCTCTCCGGACGAGCTGGACCGGCATCGGGTGGCCCTGCGCACGGCCCGACAGAATCGCCGGGACCTCATCGCGCAAAGCACCGAGCGCCTGATGGCGCGCATGGATCAAGCCGCCGGCGCTGCCAATGCGAAGGTGCTGCTGCACCCCACCGCGGCCGGAGCCATCGTGCGCTCGAGCAACCAGGTGGCCGGCTCTGTCCTCGACTTCCACCGGGTTCTCGGCATCGACCGCGCCAGGGAGTCGTTGGAGGCCAGGCGGTGGGCGCAAGCGGCTACGGACGCGAGAGACAAGGCTCTGGTCACAGGGGCAGGGGGCGTGGATGCCGCCAAGCTTCTCGGCAGCGAGACCCGCGACCGGGCCAGGTCGGTCACCGGCAAGCTTTCCAGAGGGGTCGCCGAGCGCTCCTCCCGTTTCCGCGCCGGCAACGAGAAGCGCGACGAAGACAGCTGACTGACCTGTCTACCGGTGCTGGGCGCGCGCGACTACCTCGGCGGCTGCTGCCCGGAGCGGCGCTTCAACCGGGACACGACCGCGTTCACGCCGAAGGCGAGGGCGAGATATGCGGTGGCCCAGGATGCGATCTCCTGCCAGGGGCGGGCCGGATCGAGCCGCCGCGCACGTCGGCCGGGTCGCCGCAGCCGACGCGGTCGGTGAGCCGAGTCCTCAGACCCGCAGGAAGCGCAGGTAGAACGCCCCGAAGACCAGGACCACGCCGACGTTGACCATCAGCCGCGGCCAGAACTCACCCCGGAAGAAGGCGAGGTCGACGCCGACGATCACTGCGACCATGGCCAGGCCGTAGAGCGCAAGAACGGTTGAACGGCCCACGATGTCCTCTCGGCGCCCATCGCCTCACGGGAGTAAGGCCCGCCGGGAGCTGGTGCCTGCACGCTACCCCCGGTGCGGCTCCGCCCGCTGCCCCTATGGCCCATGCCCGGCGCGCCGGCGACCCCGCTGCTCGACGGCTCCGATGTCCTCGACCAGATGACGTGCCACTTGATTGCCGGAGGTATGCCGCGACAACTCGAAGCCTGCGCCGGCGGCACCTTGGCACCGACCACTTCATCCGATTCTGGTTTCCGCTTCGTCCAGCGATACCCGCCCGAGCTCGAGTCCGGTGCCGATCCGGCCGCCCACGTTCAGGCCAACATCCTTCCCCACCTCGCTGAGCACACCGCCTCGGTCTTCGAGGAGGCCCTGACGACATGGATGCGGAGCCGATACCCAGGAGCAGCTGAGGTCAGCGTCTGGTGGGGGAGCGCACTCAACCCGTTGCGCGCCAGGAAGGAGCGCTTCACCGACGAGGTAGACACAGTCGTCCTCCGTGGCAAGAGCATGGAGGCCGCCGCCGAGGCCGCGTGGACCACCAAGCCGAAGAGCGCCGACCTCCTCACCGACCTCATCAGGAACGTCACCCTCACCTCCTCCTGACACCATCGACGCCGAGATCCCGGCAGGTTTGACCAGCCCCGCTACACGCGGCCCTCCACAAGGCATCCGCTGCGGCGCATGATCGACGACGCGCCCGGCCGCCAGGGCGACACGCCAACCCCGAGATTTCGTCCCACGAGCCCCACCCGTAACCCCCACCGCCGCTGACCTGCGCCGATGCCGCGCCACTTCCAAGTCGTCAGGTCAAAAGCCCCAAAGTGTCCGTCGACCCACCTTGCGCCCCCGTCACACCCGGCGTACTGTCACCCCTACATCTAGTAGTTACACACCTGTAAGTCATCCACATCTAGTCCACAAGGGATGAGGACTTACCCACAGGTTGTTAACACGATGTCCACGCAGTCGTCCACAGGGCGGCTCGATTTGGCACGTCAAGACCCACGCGAGAGTCCCGAAGGAGACAGACCATGCACTGCCCGTTCTGCCGCCACACGGACTCCCGGGTCATCGACTCCCGCACCACCGACGACGGCACCGCGATCCGCCGCCGCCGTCAGTGCCCCGAGTGCGGCCGCCGCTTCACGACCCTCGAGAGCGCGAGCCTGTCGGTCGTCAAGCGCAGCGGTGCGAGCGAGCCGTTCAGCCGCTCCAAGGTCCTCGTCGGGGTCCGCAAGGCCTGCCAGGGCCGTCCGGTCACCGACGACCAGCTCGCCGTCCTCGCCCAGCGGGTCGAGGAGACGGTGCGCCAGCAGGGCAGCGCCGAGATCGAGGCCCACGAGGTGGGTCTGGCCGTGCTCGAGCCGCTGCGCGAGCTCGACGAGGTCGCCTACCTGCGCTTCGCCTCCGTCTACCAGGCCTTCTCCACCCTCGAGGACTTCGAGTCCGCGATCACCCTGCTCCGCGCCGAGCGCGACGCCACGGGCCTCGAGCCCGCCCGTCGCACCGACTAGCGCCGACCAACACCGACCAACACCGACCAACACCGACCAACTTCACCCCCCGACAGGGACCGTATGCCGTTCGGCCCGGCCCTGTCAGACCCCCCAGCAAGACTGCTCTCACCTCCACCACAGAAGACCCGGGCCGGGCCCGGGGTAAGGGGAACCATCATGACCGAAACCGCGAACCGCGCCGCCACCCGCAAGGGCCCCCGCGGCAAGGGCGTGCAGATCGAGCGCATCTTCACCACGCCCGGTGTCCACCCCTACGACGAGGTGACCTGGGAGAAGCGTGACGTCGTCCAGCAGAACTGGAAGACGGGCGTGACGATCTTCGAGCAGCGCGGTGTCGAGTTCCCCGACTTCTGGTCGGTCAACGCCTCCACCATCGTCACGACGAAGTACTTCCGCGGCGCCGTCGGCACTTCGCAGCGCGAGACCGGTCTCAAGCAGCTCATCGACCGCGTCGTGCTTACCTACGTCAAGGCGGGCAAGGAGCACGGTTACTTCGCCACCGACGACGACGCCGAGCTGTTCGAGCACGAGCTGACCTACGCCCTGCTGCACCAGGTCTTCTCGTTCAACAGCCCCGTGTGGTTCAACGTCGGCACCAAGAGCCCGCAGCAGGTCAGCGCCTGCTTCATCCTGTCGGTCGACGACTCGATGGACTCGATCCTCAACTGGTACCGCGAGGAGGGCAAGATCTTCCAGGGCGGCTCCGGCGCCGGCCTCAACCTCTCGCGCATCCGCTCCTCCAAGGAGCTGCTCTCCTCCGGGGGCACGGCCTCCGGCCCGGTCTCCTTCATGCGCGGCGCCGACGCGTCCGCGGGCACCATCAAGTCGGGTGGCGCGACCCGTCGCGCAGCCAAGATGGTCGTCCTCGACGTCGACCACCCCGACATCGTGGAGTTCGTCGAGACCAAGGCGCGCGAGGAGGACAAGATCCGTGCCCTGCGTGACGCCGGCTTCGACATGGACCTCGGTGGCAAGGACATCGTGTCCGTGCAGTACCAGAACGCCAACAACAGCGTCCGCGTCAACGACGAGTTCATGAAGGCCGTCGAGGCCGGCACCGACTTCGGTCTGCGCAGCCGCACCGACAACTCCGTCATCGACACCATTGACGCCCGCGAGCTCTGGGGCAAGATCGCCACGGCCGCCTGGGAGTGCGCCGACCCGGGCATGCAGTACGACGACACGATCAACGACTGGCACACCAACCCCGAGACCGGCCGCATCACCGCGTCCAACCCCTGCTCGGAGTACATGTCGCTCGACAACTCCTCGTGCAACCTCGCCTCGCTCAACCTGCTGAAGTTCCTGCGCGACGACGACACCTTCGACGCCGAGACCTTCCAAAAGGTGGCCGAGCTCGTCATCACCGCCATGGACATCTCGATCTGCTTCGCCGACTTCCCGACCGAGCCCATCGGCCGGACCACGCGTGACTACCGCCAGCTCGGCATCGGCTACGCCAACCTCGGCGCCCTGCTCATGGCCACCGGCCACGGCTACGACTCGCCCGGTGGCCGCAGCCTCGCCGCGTCCATCACTTCGCTGCTCACGGGTTCCGCCTACAAGCGCTCCGCCGAGATCGCCTCGGTCGTCGGCCCGTATGCCGGGTACGCGCGCAACGCCGACGCCCACAAGCGGGTCATGCGCAAGCACCAGTCCGCCAACGACGAGATCAAGACCTTCGAGGCGATGGACCGTGGCGTCCACCAGCTCGCGACCAAGGCGTGGGCCGACGTC
>JALYVC010000096.1 GCA_030853445.1 Actinomycetota bacterium
CTCCCTGCCGCTCGTCGTCGCCGCCCGCCCGAGCCTGCTGTCGCGCATCCCGATCCCGGCCCGCCGCAACCGCAGCGCGTCCACCGCCGAGACATCCTCCGACGAGGCCGCCCCCGTCGTCGTCGCACCCCCCGCGGCCGCCCGGACGGCGCCGTCGGCCCTGGTGCGCCGCTGGCGCCGTACGCTGCGGTCCGTCGGCCCCGGCCCCGGCCTGCTGCTGATGACCGCCGGGCTGCTGCCCATGGCGTATGCCGTGGGCGCCGCCCGGGCGGCCGGCAGCAGCGGCACGAGCCAGGCCCTCTACGTGCTGGGCCTGCTCGTCGTCTTCGTGCCCGGCGCGGTCGGCGTGCTGATGCCGCACGCGCGCACGAGCACGCGGGTGCTGCTCGCCCTCGGCATGGCCGTCCTGCTGCAGCTGACGCGGTTGGTGCTCTACCCCACGCGCTTCATGTTCCACGACGAGCTCATCCACGCAAACGTGCTGCGGATGCTCGGTGACTCCGGGCAGCTCTTCTCGCCCAACTCCCTGCTGCCGATCACCTCCTACTACCCGGGCCTCGAGATCGCGACCAACGGCGTGCAGGTGCTGACCGGCATCGGCCCGCACCCGGCCGCGGTCGTGATCCTCCTTGCCTCCCGGCTGGTGATCGCCCTCGCCCTGCTGCTGCTCGTCGCCCACGTCACCGGGTCGCGACGCATCGGGGCCGCGGCTGTCGTGGTCTATGCGTGCAACCCCCAGATGCTGTTCTTCAACTCGCAGTTCTCCTACCAGACCCTCGCCCTGCCGCTTGCGGTCTTCGCGGTCTACCTCGTGGCCAGTCGCCGCCAGGGCATGCGCACGAGCCTGGTGCCGGGCGTCCTCGCCGTGGTCGCCGTCTCCTGGACCCACCATGTGACGACCGCGCTGCTCATCGGTGTCTTCGTGCTCTGGTGGGCGCTCGAGCTGGTCCTGCGGCGCGGCCGCAGTAGCTCGGCGCTCCCGCTCGGTGCGATGGTGGTCGCCTCCGCAGCCTCGTTCGCCGTCACCCTGCTCAACCCCGGCAACACCCTCTTCGGCTATCTCGGCGCCATCGGCGAGAGCTCGGTGACCGCGGTCGAGCGGGTGCTCTCGGGCCAGCAGGAGCGCAAGGTCTTCCAGAACAGCGCGGGCGTGCTCACCCAGCCGTGGGAGCGGGCCGCCATCATCGCCTCGATCGTGCTCACGCTCGCCGTGCTCGTGCCCGCGCTCTGGCGGGCCCGCACCCTGGTCCGGGGCCGTGTGGCCCTGGTCGTGCTGCTGCTCCTGGTGGCCGTCGTCTACCCGGTGATCCCCGGCGGCCACCTCACCGTCTCGACGGCCGAGGTCGGCGACCGCGCCGCGGGCTTCGTCTTCCTCGGTGTCGCCTTCGTCGTCGGCTGGTGGGTCTGGCAGCACCGGGCCCGCGCCTGGCGCACCGCCGTGCTCTCGGCCGGCGCCGCCGTCGTCTTCATCGGCAGCATCGTCCTCGGCGCCGGCTCGGTGAGCGCGCAGCTGCCCGGCCCCTTCCGGGTCTCGGACGACGCGCGCAGCATCGACGCCGACAACCTCGCGGCCGCCAGCTGGATGGCCGAGAACCTCCCGGCGAACAGCGTGGTGCTGGCCGATCGCATCGGGGGCCTGCTCGCCGCCGCTGACGGTGGGCAGTACGCGGTGACCCACATCGGCACCGGCATCGACGCCTCGCGGCTGCTGCTCGACCCCGAGTTCGGCCCCAAGGACGTGGCCCTGGTCAAGCAGGCCAGGATCCGCTACCTCGTGGCCGACCGACGCGACGCGAACGGCCTGCCGAACCAGGGCGTCTACCTCGAGAACGGCGAGTTCGGCGGCGACAACCGCACGACCCCCGTGCCCGCCAGCGCGCTGCGAAAGTTCTCCTCGGTGCCCGGCGTCGACGCCATCTACGACAACGGCTCGGTCGTCATCTACGACCTCGGGGCCCTCGAGGGAGACACCCGATGACGACCATTACCCCTGACGTGCAGACACCGCGCCCTCAGCCTGTCGACCACCGCGGTGGTCCTCGCAGCGACCTGCTCTGGCGCGCGGCCGTCGTCGTCGCCGGCACCGGTTCGACGCTGCTCGGCGGCCCCGCCCTGCTGACGGGCACGCTCCTGCTCGTCGGCGTCCTGCTCGCCGCCGAGCGACTGGCCATGATGCGCCGCCTGGGCCGTCTCGACGCCCTGCTGGTCAGCGTCGGTGGTGCCCTGACGACCCTCGTGCTGGTCGGTCTCGGTCTCGGGCTCACCCCGCTCGGCCTCCACCGCACCACCTGGGCGGCCGCCCTCGGCGCTGCCTCGGTCGTGGCCCTGGCGCTCGCCGCCGTCGCGCCCCGCCCCCCCAGCGCCCGCTGGACCCGCATCCACACCGTCGCCTCCCTTCGCACCCTGCCCTGGGTCCTGGCCGCCGTCGTCGTCGTCGGCATCGCCGTCTCGATGTCGGTGCAGTCGGTGACCAGCAACGGGACCGCGCCCGTGCAGATGTCCCTCGGCCGGGTCGAGGGGACCAGCGTGCAGGTCGTGATCTCCGGGAGCGATGCGGCCGGCCCCGTCGAGCTGCGCACCGCCATCGAGGGCAACGAGGTCAGCTACCCCCTGGTCGTGCTCGACCCGGCCAGGCCCACCACGGTGGACGTCGCGCTCCCGACGAGCGGGCGCTACACCATCACCCTCAACCGCCCCGACCAGACCCAGCCCCTCCGCACCCTGATCCTCGACCGGTGATCCCATGAGCCCCCAGACCCGCCCGCCCCGCATCCTCCACGTCGTCCAACGGTTCTTCCCCGAGATGGGGGGCACCGAGACGCACGTCGCCGAGGTCGCCTCCCGCCTGTCGGCGAGCGGTGACTACGACGTGACCGTCCTCGCCACCGACCGCAGGGGCACCCTGCCGAGACAGGAGTCGATGGGCGACTACGGCGTCGTCCGACGCCGCTCGTGGCCGCGCGAGCGCGACTACTACCTCTCCCCCGGGCTCGCCCCCGTCATCGCTCGCGGCGGGTGGGACCTGGTGCACGTCCAGGGCGTCCACACGTTCGTGCCGCCGGTGGCGATGGTCGCTGCCCTGGCGTCGAGGACGCCGTACGTGCTCACCTTCCACAGTGGCGGCCACTCCTCGCCCAGCCGTACGGGGATCCGCGGCGCCCAGTGGAAGGCCATCGGGCCACTGCTGCGCCGGGCCGACCACCTCATCGCGGTCAGCCGGTTCGAGCGGCGCCACTTCTCCGAGGCCATCGGCATCAGCCCCGACCGCTTCACCGTGGTCCCCAACGGCGGGGCCCTGCCCGCGCCCGAGGTCGACGTGCTCCCCGAGACGGGTCGCGTCGTCTCCAGCGGGCGACTGGAGCTCTACAAGGGCCACCACCGCGCGATCCAGGCCCTGCCGCTCATCCAGCGACGGGTCCCCGGCGCCCACCTCGTCATCCTCGGAAGCGGTGACTACGAGCCCCAGCTGCGGGCCCTGGCCCGCGAGCTCGATGTGGAGGACGCCGTACAGATCCGCAGCCTGCCGCCCGCCGACCGTCTCGGCATGGCCCGCGAGCTCGGGGCGGCCGGCGCGATGGCCGCCCTGTCGATGTACGAGGCCCACCCGGTCGGCATCATGGAGGCCCTCACCCTCGGGCTGCCCGTCGTCGGCCTCGACATCGCCGGCACGGGTGACCTCGTCGAGGACGGGCTCGTGCGCGGCATCCCCGCCGACGCGTCCGACGAGGTCGTCGCCGACGCCCTCGTCACCGCCCTCACCGAGACGGCCGCCCACGGTGGCCCGCACCGGCGCCTGCAGATCCCTCTGCCCACCTGGGAGACCACGGCCGCCGGCGTCGCTGAGGTCTACGACCGGGTGCTCTCCGCCCGGGCGGCCGGTGGCCGCCTGACGCACCCGGCGCCGCTGAACCCGACCCGCTGATGCCCACCGCCCACCAGCCACCGCGAGTGGTCCACGTCATCACGTCGCTGCCCACGGGAGGAGCCGAGCGCCAGCTCGAGCTGCTCGTCGGGCGCACGACCACGCACACGGCCACGATCGCGCTCTACGAAGGGGGGCCGGTCGCCGAGAGCATGCGAGCTTCCGGGCAGCGGGTCGACGTGCTCGGCATGGAGGGCTGGCGCCGGTTCGTCGCGCCCCTGCGGCTCGCGCGCCTGCTGCGTCGCTACCGGCCCGACATCGTGCACGTGCACCTGCTCTCGGCGCAGCTGTGGGGCATCCCGGCCGCCCGCCTGGCCGGTGTGCCGGTGGTCGTCTCGAGCGAGCACTCGCTCATGGAGGACACCATCGAGGGCCGCCTGCACACCTGGTGGCTGCGCGCGCTCTACCGCGTGCTCGAGCGGCTCACGACCCGCACCGTCGCCGTGTCGACGACGACGGCCGACCGGCTGGTCCGCTGGGGGGTCTCCCCTGACCGGATCACCGTCGCCGACAACGGGATCGACTTCGAGGCCCTGGCCTTCGACCCGGACGGACGGGCGAGGGTGCGCTCCGAGCTGGGCCTGAGCGACGTCGTCTGCGTCATCGGCGCCGTCGGCCGGCTCGACCCGGTCAAGCGGCTCGACGTCGTGCTGCGCGCCATGGCGCCCCTGCTGCGCGACGGCAGCGTGCTCGTGGTGGCCGGAACCGGTGTGCTGGGCCCCGACCTGCGCGGCCTCGCCGTCGAGCTCGGGGTCGCCGACTCCGTGCACTGGCTCGGGGCGCGCGGTGACGTGACGGCCGTCCTCAGTGCCATGGACGTGCTCGTCAGCGCCTCTGCCGACGAGACCTTCGGCATGGCGGTCGTGGAGGCCGTGGGCAACGGGCTCCCTGTTGCGTACGTCGAGGCGCCCGCTCTCGACGAGCTCGACGAGCTGCCCGACCACGTCGTCCACCTACCGCTGCCCGCCCACCCCGAGACCGACGAGCGCGAGCTGCGTCAGGCCGTCATCAGCCTGCGCGACCGGCCACGCCGGGTCGTCGTACCGGCTGCCCTTCGCCGTCGCTACGGGGTCGACGCCGCTGCCCGTCGGGTCGACCGGGTCTACGACGAGCTGCTGGCCGCCCGTGCCTGAGGCTCCCCGCGCCACACGGCGCCCCCTGCTCACCGCGGTGGCGAGCCTGCTGGCGCTCCTGCTCCTCGCGATCGGGCTGGGGGCGTGCAGCCGGTCGTCGTCGTTCGTCACCCGCAGCGGCGCAGGGCTGACGCTCGACGGCGCGCCCTACCGCTTCGTGGGGTTCAACCTCTACGACGGCGCGGCGTCCGACGTCTTCTCGTGCCAGCCGCAGAGCAGGCTCGACGACACGGCGCTGGCCGACACGATGAAGGCGATCCGCGAGCAGGCGGGCGCGACGGTCGTGCGGTTCTGGGCCTACCAGACCTACACCGCGGGCGGCACGGACTTCTCCGGCGTCGACCGCTTCATCGCGGCCGCTGCGCAGGAGGGGCTGCGGGTGATGCCCGTGCTCGAGGACGGGCCGGGTGACTGCTCGACGGGCGAGAAGGGCGTGCCGCTGTCGAAGGCCGACAACGGCCAGTGGTACGGCGGGGGTTACGAGCGGCCCCTCGGATGGGCCTCGAGGTCCTACCGCGACTACGTGCGCGTGATGGCGAAGCACTACAGGGACAACCCGACGATCCTGGGTTGGACCATGGTCAACGAGGCCGAGACCGGCGCGCGGGACGCCACCGGCCGCAGCGTGCTGGTCTCCTTCGCCGGAGACGTCTCCGCGGTCATCAAGGCCGCCGACCCGAACCACCTGGTCACCCTCGGTAGCCAGTCGAACGGCGCGCCCGGGGCCAGCGGGGCCGACTTCCGCGAGGTCTACGCACAGGCCGGCCTCGACTTCACCGAAGTGCACGACTGGAACCGCTGGGGGTCCGACACCGAGGCCATGCCCGGCAGCGCGGAGGGCGCCCTGCCCGACCCGGGCTCGACGCAGTGCGCGGCCCGGGACGCCAAGATCGCCTGCTCCTTCGCCATCGCCAAGCTGCTGGGCAAGCCGATCGTCGTCGGCGAGGTCGGGGTGTCGGCGTCGGACGACGCCGGCCGCACCCGGCGGGCCCAGCTCGTCGACGCCAAGGCCCGGGCCGCCTTCGCTGCGGGGGCGTCGGGCTATCTCGTGTGGCACCTCGACCGCACCCGCACCGACGACCTGTCGGTGGTGACGTCGCCGCCCGACCCACTGCTTCCCATTCTCAAGGCGGTCGCCTCCGGGTCATCGTGAGCGCACCCCCCATTCAGGGGGGTTGTCACCGGTGAGGATGGGTCTTTCGGTGCGGGCGAGGGAGGACCACACTCAGCACGGGTGGACGGCGGGGGCGTCGAGCAGGGGTCTCTTGGGGAAGGTCGGTCGTTCATGCTGCACATCACGCTGTTCGGGGGAACGGGGACGCGGGGCGACGGCCACGCGTCTCCCCCTTCCGGTCGGCTGGGCACGAAGCCCCGCCAGCTCTTCGAGATCCTGGCCCTGCGCGCCGGTCAGACCCTGTCCAAGGAGATGCTGGCGGACCTGCTCTGGGAAGGGCGCCCGCCGACGGCGTACGTCGCCGGGCTGGAGAGCTACATCTCGGTGCTGCGGCGCCAGTCGGGGCTCGGTGCCGGCCGCACCTCGATACTCGCGACCGCCGACAACGGCTACACGCTGGACACCGCCCGGTGCACGGTCGACCTGCTCGAGCTGAGGGCTCTGGCCGACGGTGTCGCCCGGTCGTCGTTCGCCGAGGTGGTGCACTCGAGCGAGCGGGCCCTTGAGCTCTGCTCCGGCGGCCTCCTGCCCCACGAGCCATACGCCAGGTGGGCGGTGGACGCACGCGAGGAGGTGGGCGGGCTCCTGTCGATGCTTTTGACGCGCGGGGCGCAGAGCGCCCTCGCGCTGGGGCTCCCCGAGCGGGCCGTCCCCCTCGCCGAGGCGGCGATCCGCCATGACCCCCGCCACGAGGAGGCCTGGCAGCACCTCATGCGGGCCCAGTGGTTCTGCGGAGACACGAACCAGGCCCTGCGGACCTACCTGCGGCTGCGGTCCATGCTCGTCGACGAGATGGGGCAGGAGCCGGCGGACGAGACGGCCGGGCTCTACCTCGCCGTGCTCGCGCACTCGACCCGGCGTGGTGCCGACGAGCACCACCACTCCGAGCTCAGGCTGCTGCTCACGCTGCTGCGGCAGGCCCTCGACGGAGTCCCCGGCCTGCGGACACCCGCCCTCGACGACGACCTCTCGTCGGCTGCCATGCGTCTGCTCGCCGACCGGTAGACGCCCTTCTCCGACCGGTGGACACCGTCCGCAGAACGAAAAGCGTCGTTACGCCTCGGCGAGCCGATGGTCCAAATACCATGGGCCTGTCCGGGGCGCCACCCGGACCATGATGACGACCAACCCTTCCCGACGGGGGCGACGATTGACCCCTGAACCAGGGCAGTCCAGGGCAGAGACCGCCCTGGCCACCACGGTGCTGATCATCGACGACCACCTGGTGTTCGCCCAGCTGCTCGCGCGGGCTCTGTCGCACGTCGACCACTTCGTCTGCCTCGGCACGGCCACGTCGGTCACCGAGGGGTTTGCCGCCGTACGGGAGCACCGTCCCGACGTCGTGGTCATGGACGTGCGTCTGGGCGACGGCGACGGGGTGTCCGCCACTGCCATCCTCACCGACGAGTTCCCCGAGCTGCGGGTCGTCATCCTCAGTGCGTACGTCGACGCGGCCCTCCTCTCGCGCGCGGCCACGGCCGGCGCCTGCGCGCTGGTGCCGAAGAACGGCGACCTCGAGGAGATGCTCGGGGTGCTGCGGTCCGCGGAGCGAGGCGGGTTCAGCGTGCCCCCACGGTTCCTCCGGTCGCTGATGGGGGCCTCGCCCCCACCCCCGGACCCCGGGCTGACGGCTCGCGAGGTGGAGGTGCTGCGCATGCTGGCCGCCGGCGTCGGCCTCGGGACGATCGCCCAGGAGCTCGGCATCTCGGTCAACACGGCGAGGGGACACGTCAAGAACCTTCTCGCCAAGCTCGGCGCCCACTCGCAGCTCGAGGCCGTCGTGACGGCGGCCCGCCGAGGTCTGATCCATGCCCTCCCTTCGTCGTAGGAGGTCACGGGGTAGTCGCGGTGGCGCCTCGACCGTGGTCAGGCGCTCGATGCTCTCCTTCGTCGTGGGCAGCCTCGCCACCCTGGTCGTGGTGGGGGTGGCCAGTATCGGCATCGCCCGCGACCTGGCGTCGGAGTCGGCCCTGCGCGACGCGGCCCTGCGTGGGGGCGCGTTCTCCCGCACCATCGTCGCTCCCTTGCTCGTCGAGGGAGTCACCGACGGTCGGGTCAATGCGGACAGCCCGCTCGTGTCCGTCCTGGAGAGTCGGCTGGACGATGGCAGCGTCACCCACATCAAGCTGTGGGACCGTCACAGCCGGGTCGTCTGGGCCGACGAGAAGGAACTGGTCGGCCAGACCTTCCCTCTCGAACCGAAGGCCATGGCGCTGTTCGGCACCAACGACGTGTTCGGGGACGTCTCCCACCTCAACAAGCCCGAGAACGCCCTGGAGGCCTCCGAGGGTCAGCTGCTCGAGGTCTACGCAGGAGCCACCTCGCAGAACGGCGAACCCCTCGTGGTCGAGACCTACTGGTCGATGGAGAGCATCGACGACGCCCAGTGGGCCCTGCTCCGCGGCCTCGTCCCCCTCGTCCTCGGGGCTCTCCTGCTCTTCCAGCTGGCGATGTTCCCCCTGGCCCTGTCGCTGGCGCGACGGGTCGACCGTGGGCTCGCCGAGCGTGAGGCGATGGTCCACCATGCGCTCTCGGCCTCCGAGCTCGAGCGTCGACGCATCGCGGCGCAGCTGCACGACGGCGTCATCCAGGACCTCGCGGGGATCGGGTTCGCCCTGCCGTCCATCGCGGCCGGACTGCGCGCCACGGCGGACTCCGCGCGCGACCTGCTCGACCAGACCCACCGGCTGCTCCTCAAGGACGTGGAGCACCTGCGCGCCCTGCTCACCGAGCTGCACCCCGCCAACCTCGGCGACGGGCGGCTCGCCGAGGCGGTGGAGTCACTCGCCCTCCGCGCCGAGCGGGAGGGAGTCCAGACCCGTGTGCATGTCGCCGCAAGCGCTGAGCAGTCCCCCGCCGTCGTCCGGATGGCCTACCGCATCGTGCGTGAGGGTGTGCAGAACGTCCTCAAGCACGCCGAGGCCAGCACCATGGAGGTGACGGCCGGTCCGGACGGGCCCGACTACGTCGTCCGGGTGGTCGACGACGGCCAAGGGTTCAGCGCTGACCGGCCAGGGGATGGTCACATGGGGCTGCAGCTGCTCGGAGCCACCCTGAACGACCTCGGAGGCAAGCTGTCGGTGGCGCGCGGGACATCGGGCGGGACGGTGCTCGAGGCAAGCTTTCCCGCCTCGATGGCTGAGATCCTGAGCTCTGGACCGGTGACCGGGTCCCGGCGCCGGAAGCCGGTGTTCCTCCGATGGCGCAAGAAATCCCCAAGGTCAGGCGGGCACGATGAGGTCGACCCGAACCTCCCCCGGCGGGCTCTTCCCCCGAACACGAGGTCGCCCATGATCCGCGTACTGCTCGCCGACGACCACCCGCTCATGCGGCTCGGGCTCGAGTTGGCCATCGACTCCGCACCCGACCTCGTCCACTGCGGCTCCGCCGACGGCGGGATCGCAGCCGTGGCGATGGCCCTGGAGACCAAGCCCGACGTGGTCGTCCTCGACGTCACCATGCCCGGGGGCGACGGGATCGAGGCGACGCGCCGCATCCGACAGCTCTTGCCGGCCACCCGGGTCGTGGTCCTCACCTGGCTGGAGTCCGCGGAGGTCGAGGCCCGCGAGTCGGGGGCAGACGACTTCCTCCTCAAGGACGTGCCACCGGAGATCCTTCTCGACCGCATCCGGGCCACCCATCGTCAGGCCAGCGAACGGCGTTGAAAAACGCTTAATGACGCCGAACGGCGCTGACTGGCACTGAGTGCGCCGGCCGGTCCCTTCGGTCGGCCTCAGACCGGCCAGTCACTCAGACCAGGCCCTATCCCTGTCCCGCGAGCCCCGGACCGGGCTGCGGGACCGTCCCACCGAGGTCCGCGGTAGCCAGGCCGGTGTCCGGCTCGGCGGTGACGGCCTAGGTGACCTCGGGGCCGCGCAGGATGCGGGGCTCGCCCGCCGCGCGCGACCCGCGGTGGGGCGCGGGGGCGCCAGTGTCAGGAGACCCTCAAGGTTTTCTCAAGGGCGCTGCAGTTGTGTGAGCCCGTCCGGCGACGACTGTGTCGTCCGGAAAACCACGAAGAGGTGCTTCATGGCTTGGTCTCTAGGCAGGATCCTCACCCCGGGTCGACGGCGGTCGCGCCACGTCGCCTCCGTTTCGACCGCTGTCCTCGCAGCCGGGCTGCTCGGGCAGATCCCCGCGACGGACGCGTCTGCGGCCGGCCTCGTCGGGAGCGGGTTCACCGTGACGACCGGTGACCTCTCCTTCATCCTCAAGCAGATCAAGATCGCCGAGCGGCACACGATGACCCGTTCGGCGACCGACCCCTGCGGGACCCTGCTGAACAAGCCAGGTGACCTCATCCCCGACAACGAGCAGGTGCCCAACATCCTGACGTCCTACGGCCTGCGGACGGTGGACGGGACCTGCAACAACCTCAAGGCCGGCAACGAGACCTTGGCCGCCGCAGACGTCGGGTTCCCGCGACTGACTCAGGCGGCCCACCGCGACGCCGAGCCGATCACCGCAGCCTTCCCCGTGGGCACTCCTGGACCCACCTCCTACAAGCAGAAGATCGCGGGGAACGTCGTCATCGACTCCGAGCCCCGCGTCGTCAGCAACCTGATCGTCGACCAGACCTCGACGAACCCCGCGGCAGTCGCGGCGGCCGGCCACCAGGTGCGCTCGCAGAACGGCGGGGCGTCCACGGCCGTCCCGTGCACGACCGACCCCCAGCTCGACGCGGTGCCGGCGGTCGACGCAGTGCCAGCGAACTGCACGCCGTCGCATCAGACACTCTTCATCCCCAACGTCACCACCGACGTGGGCCTCTCTCCTCCGTACAACAGCCTGTTCACCTTCTTCGGGCAGTTCTTCGACCACGGCGTCGACCAGACCGTCAAGACCCGCGGCGCGATCTTCGTGCCCCTCAAGGGCGACGACCCGCTCATCGCCGGCCCAGACCACGTCCGGGGCAACGCCGACGACCTGCCGGTCAGCCAGCGCTTCATGGTGCTCACCCGCGCAGGGAACCAGCCGGGCCCGGACGGGCAGGTCGGCACGGCCGACGACATCACTGACGCGACGAACACCGACACGCCCTGGGTCGACCAGAGCCAGACCTACAGCTCCCACGCCTCTCACCAGGTCTTCCTGCGCGAGTATGCCGCCGACGCAGCCGGCCACCCCCTCTCCACGGGCCGGCTCCTGGGCGGCATGCCCGCTGGTCAGACCTACCCCGGGTCTCCCGACGGGCGGGCCGGCATCTCCACCTGGGCCTCGGTCAAGGACCAGTCCGCTCGACTTCTCGGCCTGCAGCTGCTCGACAAGGACGTCACCGACGTGCCGATGATCGCGGCCGACCCCTACGGCAAGTTCGTACCGGGCCCGGCTCGCGGTCTCCCCCAGTACGTGACGACCAGCGGACTGGTCGAGGGCGACCTCGCCAACCCCGTGCCGGTGCCGCCGAATGCCGTCCACTTCGACGTGCCCTTCCTCACCGACATCGCCAACAACTCCGACCCGAGCCCCCAGGACACCGACCACAACCCGGCCACGCCCCGCGTCGCACCGACGCCCGACGCGGACAACACCCCGTCAGCCGACTTCGCGCGCCAGCCGGCAGGCACGTACGACAACGAGATGCTGAACGCGCACTTCACCTGCGGTGACGGTCGGTGCAACGAGAACATCGCGCTCACGACCGTCCACCAGGTGTTCCACTCCGAGCACGACCGCCTCGTGGCCGACATCGACGCCACGCTCAAGGGCGACACCTCGCCCGCCGGCGTCACGGCCCTGGCCAAGTGGCAGGACTCCACGACCGGTTCGGGCTACACGTACGGCGAGCGTCTGTTCCAGGCCGCCCGGTTCGTCACCGAGATGGAGTACCAGCACACCGTCTTCGAGGAGTTCGGCCGGAAGATGCAGCCGCTCATCCGCCCCTTCCACGTCTACACCCCCGACACCAACGCGGCGGTCAGTGCCGAGTTCGCCCACGCCGTCTACCGGTTCGGCCACTCGATGCTCGACGACACCGTCGTGCGGACGAACGTCACCACGCAGACCGATGGTTCTGTCGTGAAGAACGACAACTCCCTCTCACTGCTCGACGCCTTCCTCAACCCACCGTCGTACTTCGACGGCGGCAATGCCGGGGTGCTCACCCCGGAGGCGGCCGCGGGCAGCATCGTCATGGGCTCCTCGAGCCAGGTCGGCAACGAGCTCGACGAGTTCGTCACCGACACCCTGCGCAACAACCTGCTGGGCCTGCCCCTGGACCTGGCCACGCTCAACATCGCCAGGGCGCGCGACACCGGTGTCCCCCGCCTCAACGAGGTGCGCCGCGAGATCTTCGCCCAGACCAATGACGGGCAGCTGACCCCGTACACGAGCTGGAGCGACCTCGGCCAGCACCTCAAGCACCCGGAGTCCCTCGTCAACTTCGTCGCGGCCTACGGACACCACCCGTCCATCACCTCGGCGACCACTGCGGCGGACAAGCGCGCCGCCGCACATCTGCTCGTCGACCCCTCGGCGACCGACGTCCCGCCGGCAGACGCTGCCGACTTCATGTACGGCACCGTCGACTGGGCGGACGACGCCAACGGGATCACCACCACCGGTGTCGACGACGTCGACCTCTGGGTCGGTGGGCTGGCCGAGATCACCAACCTCTTCGGAGGCCTGCTCGGCAGCACCTTCAACTACGTGTTCCAGAACCAGATGGAGGACCTCCAGGACGGCGACCGGTTCTACTACCTCGCCCGCACCCCGGGGCTGAACCTCCGGGCCCAGCTCGAGGGCAACTCGTTCTCCGAGCTCATCCAGCGCAACACCGAGAACACCGACTCGCTCAAGGCCGATGCCTTCGCCACTGCGGACTGCCGCTTCCAGCTGGGAAACCTGAGCGGTACGGCGGCCGGCTTCGCCCAGTTCGGGGCGACGGTCGCCGACGACCCGACCACCGACTGCGCTGAGAACCTGCTCCTGAAGCGTCAACCCAACGGGACGATCCAGTATCGCCAGTTCAACTCGGTGGACCCCTCGGGGATCAACGGGCAGGCCGTGTACACCGGCACTCCGAGAGCCGACCGGGTCTTCGGGGGCAACGACAACGACACCTTCTGGGGTGACGCCGGCAATGACGTCATCGAGGGCAACGGCGGCGACGACGTCGCTCTCGGCGGTGACGGCAACGACATCATCAGCGACCTCTCAGGAGCCGACGTCCTCAAGGGCGGCCCGGGCAACGACGCCATCGACGCGGGCCCTGGTGACGACATCACGATGGGCGGTGAGGGTCAGGACTTCCTCAACGGCGGCTCCAACGACAACGAGCACTTCGCCGGCCCCGGCAACGACTTCATCATGGCCGGGCAGGGTGCTGACACGGTCTTCGGTGACGGCGGCGACGACTGGATCCAGGGAGGCACCGGGCAGGATCTGCTGCAGGGTGACCACGGAGCGCCGTTCTTCGACGACCCGGGCGAGCCCGCCCCGGGCAACGACATCTTCATCGGCCAAGTCGGCGAGAACGACTACGACGGCGAGGGCGGCGACGACATCATGACCCAGAACGCGGCCGTCGACCGCAACGTGGGATCGGGCGGGTTCGACTGGGCCATCCACCAGTACGACACCGTCGGAGCCGACGACGACCTCCTCATCAACAACAACCTCGTCGGAGTCCCTATCCAGGTTGTCGTCAACCGCGACCGCTGGCAGGAGGTCGAGGGTGACTCGGGGTCGGCGCTCGACGACGTCCTCAAGGGCACCGACCTGGCACCCAACTCGGTGGGCGGGGCTGGCTTCATCGGCTGCAACGTCCTCGACCAGCGCGGAGTCGACCGCATCGCCGGCCTCGCGGCGATCCTCCCGCAGCCGCTGACCGGCGACCCCGCTCCCGTCATCGCCAGCTCGGCGGCAGGCTCCTGCCCGATCGTCGGCCCGGTCTGGGGCGACGGCGACATCCTGCTCGGCGGAGGCGGCAGCGACACCATCACGGGCCGCGGCGCCGACGACGTCATCGACGGCGACCGGGCCTTGACCGTGCGCATCAGCGTGCGGACCAACCCGGCCGACCCGGCCAGCGAGATCGGGACGACCGACCTCATGGAGCGCCCCGCCACGCGCGGCAGCTTCGGCCCGGGCACCACCGGGATGACCCTCCAGCAGGCGGTCTTCAAGGGGCTGGTCGACCCCGGCAACCTGGTGGCCGTCCGGGAGATCACCGGCCCGGCGGCATCCGACGCCGGAGTCGACACGGCCGTCTTCTCCGGTCCGCTGGCCAACTACAGCATCACCAGCGTCGGCGGCGTGGTGACCGTCAACCAGACGGGCGCCAACGTGGTGGGCCAGAAGGTGAGCGACGGGATCGACACCCTGCGCAACATCGAGGTGGTGCAGTTCAGCGACCAGTCGGTCTCCGTTCGCGTGCCGGGACCTCCGACCATCGGCGCCGTCACGGCAGGCCTGGCCTCGGCCACGGTCCGGTGGACGGCTCCCCCCGCAGCGGCGACCACCTCGTACGAGGTCGTCGTTTCCAGCGGCGGCTCCGTCGTCCGCACCATCACGGGCATCTCCGCAACCGCCACGAGCACCGTCGTGACGGGGCTGGTCAACGGCACGTCCTACACCTTCCAGGTGCGCGCCGTGAACCTCTTCGGCTCGGGCGTCCTCAGCGCCTCGTCGAACGCCGTGACACCGGCCGGGCTCGCGACCGCGCCGACGAACCTCGTCGCGGTGGCTGGCAACGCTTCCGCCGTGCTGACGTGGACTCCTCCCGCCAACGACGGAGGGTCCCCGATCACCGGCTACGAGGTGAGCGTGCGTATCGGGGCGGCGGTAGTGCGGACCGACACCGTGACGGGTGCCGTCTCGACGGCCACCATCACGGACCTGGCCAACGGCACGACCTACAAGTTCCTCGTCCGGGCCGTGACGGCCTCCGGGCTCGGCGCGGTCTCGGCTGCCTCCAACGCGGTCCTGCTCGTCACGGTCCCGGCTGCACCCCTGATCGGGACGGCGGTCTCGGGACCGGCAGGAGGAGGCCGCACCGCGGTCGCCAGATGGTCGGCGCCGCCCACGACCGGCGGCCGGCCCATCCAGGGCTACCGCATCGCCGCGCTACGCATGGCGGCCGACGGGGTGATGGTGCTGGGTGCGCCGACCTTCACCACGGTGGGGGCGAACGCCCGGACCCGGTCGATCAACCTGCCGGCTGGTACCTACCGCTTCGAGGTGGTCGCCTTCAACTCCGTGGGCAACAGCCCCGCCTCGGCCCGGTCGAACGCGGTGCTGGCCCGCTGAGGCTCGAGGAGCCTCACACACCGGGGGCGTGGCAGCGACGGCCGCTGCCAC
>JALYVC010000399.1 GCA_030853445.1 Actinomycetota bacterium
ACGCGGCCGACCTGCTCGGCGCCGACCTGCGCGCGGCCGACCTGCGCGGCGCCGACCTCGCCGGCGCGCTGTTCCTCACCCAGCCCCAGGTGCAGGCCGGCCGGACCGACGAGACGACGACGCTCCCGCACGCCACCCCCCGACCGAGAACGACCTGACGCAGCGTCGAGGCGCTTGACGTATGGAGCTCCACGAGTCAGGTGCGTCGACGCTGCGTCGAGTCAAGCGGGTGGTCGGTCAGCCCAGGGGGTCGAGGGCGTCGTACCCGCCCACACCGTCGGCCAGCGCCCCGACGGCGAAGGACCCGTCGCCGAAGAGGTGGTCGATCGCGGTCAGGCGCGAGGTGTAGCTGCCGACGGCGTACTCCGCCGTCATGCCGATGCCACCGTGCAGCTGGATGGCCTCCTGGCCGATGTGGCGTGACGCGCGGCTGACCGTGAGGGTGGACCGGCGGGCGGCGGCCGAGATGGCGGCAGGGTCGCCCGCCTCGAGCACCATGGTCGCCCACTGCACGACGCTCGTCGCCAGCTGGAGCGATACGTACATGTCGGCGGCCCGGAACGTCAGCGCCTGGAAGGTGTTGAGCGTGACGCCGAACTGCTTGCGGCTCTTGAGGTACTCCGTCGTCATCGTCAGAGCCACCTCCATGATGCCGATGGCCTCGTTGGCGGCGAGGATGCGCACCGTGTCGAGCGCCGTCGCGAGCGCCGCGGTGCGGTTGGTCCCGGCCTCCCCGAGGGGGACGGCCTTCGCGGCCGTGAAGGTGATGCGAGCGGCGCGTCCACCCTCGAAGGTCGCGTGCCCCTCACGCTGGACCCCCTCGGCTCCGCCCTCCACGAGGAACAGCCCGGTGCCGCCCTCGGGCAGCACGGCCGAGACGACGAGCAGGTCGGCCCGCGCCCCCTGCACGACCGGCTCCTTGACGCCGTCGACGGTCCACGTGTCGCCGTCCTGGCTGGCCTTGACGTCGCACGCCGACGGCTTCCACCGGCGGCCGGGCTCCTCGTGGGCGACCGCGACGAGCGTCTCGCCCGAGGCGATCCCGGCGACGACCTTGGCCCGCTGCTCGTCGGTGCCGACCGCGGCCACCAGCGAGCCCGCGAGCCCGACGGTCACGGCATACGGCTCGGGGGCGATGACGCGCCCCACCTCCTGGGCGACGACTGCGGTCTCGATCCAGCCGGCGCCGGCGCCGCCGTCGTCCTCGCTGAAGGGCAGGCCGAGGGCGCCAAGCTCGGCCAGGCGGCCCCACAGCTCCTCGCTGTATCCGGGCTCCTGCTTGGTCGCCTCGCGGCGCTTGCCGAAGTCGCTGTAGCTCTTGGTCAGCAGGCCGCGGACGGCGTCACGCAGGGCGTCCTGCTCGTCGGTGTAGGTGAAGTCCATGGGGGATCTCTCTCCGGGTCTCTCAGGCTCTGGTCTGGTTCTGGCGGTCGGGTCAGAGCCCGAGGATGGTCTTGGCGATGATCTGGCGCTGCACCTCGTTGGAGCCGCCGTAGATCGAGGCCTTGCGCAGGTTGAGATAGGTCGGGGTCGAGCGGGCCTCCCAGCCGGAGCCGCTGAGGGCGGCGGGGCCGGCCACGTCGACCAGCAGCTCGGAGACCGCCTGCTGGATCACCGTGCCCTTGAGCTTGAGCACCGACGACGCCGGGTGCGGCGCCCCGTCGGTGGAGTTGGCGACGACGCGCAGGGCGGTGAGCTCGAGCGCGAGCAGGTCGTTCTCGAGCTCGGCGATGCGGGCGGCATACAGGGGGTCGGTCAGGAGACCGCTCTCGGCCGCCAGGCGCTTGGCCCGGGCGAGGTTGCGCTTGGTCGAGCCGACGGGGGCGACCCCGACGCGCTCGTTGCCGAGGAGGAACTTCGCGATGGTCCAGCCCTGGTTGACCTCGCCGACGAGCATGTTGCCCGGCACGCGCACGTCGGTGAACCACACCTCGTTGACCTCGTAGCCCCCGTCGATGAGCTCGATGGGCCGCACCTCGACCCCCGGCAGGGTCATGTCGATGAGCAGCATCGAGATGCCCGCCTGCTTCTTCACGTCGGGGTCGGTGCGCACGAGGTTGAAGATCCAGTCGCCGTACTGCCCCAGTGTGGTCCAGGTCTTCTGGCCGTTGACGACCCAGTCGTCGCCGTCCCTGACCGCGCGAGTGCGCAGGGATGCGAGGTCGGAGCCGGCGTCGGGCTCGGAGAAGCCCTGGCTCCACCAGATGTCGAGGTTCGCCGTCGCCGGCAGGAAGCGCTCCTTCAGCTCCTGGCTGCCGAACTGCGCGAGCACCGGGCCGATCATCGAGGTGTTGAACGCCAGCGGTGGCGGCACGGCGGCAGCCATCATCTCCTCGTTCCAGATGTGGCGCTGCAGATCGGTCCAGTCCTGCCCGCCCCACTCGACCGGCCAGTGCGGCACGGCGTAGCCGGCGGCGTTGAGGGTCTGCTGGGCCTGCACGATCTGCTCCCTCGTGAGCTCACGCCCCTGCGCCACCGTGTCGCGGATCTCCTGCGACACCTTCGTGGTGAAGAACTCGCGCATCTGCGCACGGAACTCCTGGTCCTGCTCGGACAGCTCCAGCTGCATCGACTCGTCGCCTTCCGTCTCTACCGGTACGGCGTCTCGCGGCGCCGCGTTGCCCTGTCTCGCCGCCCCAGCCACCGAGGCGGGGCAGACGTCACACCCATCATCGCCTGTCTGCGTCCTCACCGGAAGCGAGGGTGCGCCCAGGTGCCGTGGGTCACACCGGGTCGCGCAGGCCCCAGGACGCGGCTGTCGCCTGAGTCCGTGCCGTCGCGAGTTCTCACCCTCGGGGGCGAGGACGCACGCAGGACCGGCTCCGGTCCGCACGGGCTAGGGTCGCCACTATGACCCTGCGCAACGACGAGCGGGAGCGCGGCCTGGCCCGCGCGGCCTACCAGACCTTCGAGCCCCTGCACCTGCTGGCCTACTTCGGCCCGCACGTCGACGCCACCCGCGAGGCGCTGGGCATCGGCTGGCTCGGCTCCTACGTCGGGATGCGCGCGGCGCCGCTGGGGCCGGTCCCCGGGCCGGTTGTCGCCGCAACCTTCTACGGCTTTTCGCCGCCGGCCGTCGACAAGGCGTGGCGCCTCGCCCTCGA
>JALYVC010000167.1 GCA_030853445.1 Actinomycetota bacterium
GCGCACGGTGGGGGAACAGGCGGCGGATGAAGCCGGGGCGGCGCAGGAGAGCCAGCGCCTGGGACGACGTCGTGGGCGTGAGGCGGCGGGCGGCGTAGCGCAGCGCGACGGCAGGGTCGCACTGCAGGCGCGTGCCGTCGGCCCAGCGGGTGGCGACGACTTCACGCAGGATTCCGGCGACGTCCTCGGCGGAGAGGGCGGGACGCACGAGGGCGACGACGCGGTCGGCTCCGAGGGTGAGGCCCGCCTCGATGTCGAGGGCGGCCAGCTCGGCAGCGACCTCGGGCGAGTCGCAGGTGGCGCCGGTGGCGGCCACCTCCGCGACGAGCACGCGCAGGGCGGCGTACTTCCCGTCGCGTGCGGCACCGGAGGTCGCGTTCGCGTCGATCGACAGGGCCACGAGACGCAGCACGTCGGTGACCTGGCGGCGGGCCTCGCTGCCACCGGTCTCGACGCTGGCCAGGGTGCGGCGGCCGACGACGGTGGGGGCGTCGATCTCGGGGAGGAACTGGGCACTCATGGGGGTTTCCTTGTCGCCGGGGGCGTGGGGGTTCCGACCTACCCGACTCTAGAACCGCCCGCCGGTAGGAAGAGGCAAAACCGGACAAAAGCTGGTCGATGGCGCAGGGTTCACCCGTTCGGATGAGGGCGGCTACCGTGGCTCCCGATGACCACCTGGATCGACGTCCCCATCTGGGCCCGCCACGGCACCACCTTCGCCCACCTCGTCAGCGACACCTCGCTCGAGGAGCTGCACGCCGTCGCGGCCCGCGCCGGTCTGCACCCACGCAGCTTCGAGGGCGACCACTACGACGTGGGGGCGCAGCGGTATGCCGCGGTCGTCGCCGCCGGTGCGACCCCCACCACCGGCGCCGACCTCGTGCGCCGGTTGCTGGCCTCCGGTCTGCGCCTGCGCAAGCGTCGCGGCGACGTGCCCGTCGCGCGGGTGCACGACGTGCCGGGCCCCGGCGGCGGGGTGATGGACGTCGACCTGGTCTCGGCCGACACGGCCCTCGACCGCGGTCGCCTGGTCGCGGTCGCGGTGGTCGTCGACGACGGCCAGGGGTCGTTCGTCCTGGTGCACACGCCTGCTCGGGACGCCTGGGGCCCGCCCGGCGGTGGTATCGAGCCGGGAGAGCTGCCGATCGAGGCCGCGGCGCGCGAGCTCCTCGAGGAGACCGGCCTGCCGAGTGCCACGGCACTCCTGCACCCCGTCGGCTGGGAGCGCTTCACGGTGCGGCCCGACACCACGGGACGAGTGGGTCGCTGGGGCGCCGGCCCGGCCTACCTGCAGCTGTACGCCGCGACCCTCCCCTTACGCCTCCCCCTCGCACCGACCGGCGCCGACGTCGACGCGGCCCTCTGGGTCGCTCGCGACGAGCTCGAGACGCGCTGCGCGGGGGAGTTCTGGTGGCCGCTGCTCGAGCGGGTGCTGCTGTCCGTTCCTGTCACGGGCGCAGGGGTCAGCCCGGGGAGCTCGCCGACGAGCTGAGATTGCTGGGGTGAAGGTCTCCGGATCCGACTGCGCTTGCCGATCAGGTCAGCACGCTGACGTTGACGACGATTGCAGGGTGGTGCGCAGGATGGCTGGTAGTCCCAGGGTTCGAACCGGCGCGGAGGTGAGGTGCCACCGGCATCCGGGCTCGAGCGCGCACCGGCGACGTCGGGGACCCGGTGCCGGAGCCATCCACGCACGCCATCTCCTGACCGCCCTGGCGGCCTGCCTCCTGCTCGTGACCGGTTCGGTGAGCGCCATGGCCTCGATCAACGGGCCAGACGTGTCGAGCTACCAGCACCCCAGCGGGTACAGCATCAACTGGGGGTCGGCCCACGCCAGTGGGAGCGCGACCTTCGGTTTCGTCAAGGCGACCGAGGGGTCCGGCTACACCAACCCCTACTTCGCCAGTGACTTCGCCGCGATGGCGGCAACGGGGATGATCCGTGGCGCTTACCACTTCGCGTCCCCCTCCATCAGCGCGGTGACGCAGGCCCAGTACTTCGTGCGCGTGAGCGGAACCCTGCACCAAAGGGGAGACCTACCGCCTGTCCTCGACCTGGAGAGCACCGGTGGGTTGAGCCCGACGGCGCTCATCGCCTGGACGCAGTCCTATCTGCAGACGGTCAAGGCCCTCACCGGTCGTACCCCCATCATCTACGCGAGCCCCTACTTCTGGCAGACCGCAATGGCCAACAGCCAGGCCTTCACGGGGTACCCGCTGTGGATCGCGTCCTACGGGTCGGCGCCGCAGATCCCTGGCGGGTGGAGCTCCTACACCTTCTGGCAGTACACGGCATCGGCGAGTCTGTCGGGCATCAGGGGGGCCGTCGACATGAGCGTCTTCAACGGGAGCCTGGCCAGCCTGCAGGCCCTGTCCAATGGCCCGGCGACCGCTGCGGCACCACCGTTCGGACACGTCGACGGGGTCGCCTGGAACGGCTCTGCGCTGGTCGCGGCCGGTTGGGCGATCGACCCCGGCACCGCCAACCCGATCAGCGTCTCGGTCTCCGTCGACGGCGCCACCCTCCAGACGGGCACGGCCAGCACCGCCCGCGCCGACATCGCCCGGGCCTACCCCGCCTACGGCGCCAACCACGGCTACGCCGTGGCTGTCCCGGCCGCCCCCGGTAACCACTCCGTCTGTGTGACGGCCCTCGGCCTCCTTGCCCGGTCACTCGGCTGCCTCACCGTCGTCGTCCCCCCGTCGAAGCCGTTCGGTCACGTCGACGTCGCCGCCTGGAACGGCTCCGCGCTGGTCGCGGCCGGCTGGGCGATCGACCCCGACACCGCCAACCCGAGCAGCGTCTCGGTTTCCGTCGACGGCGCTACCCCCCAGACGACCACAGCCAGCACCGCCCGCGCCGACATCGCCCGGGCCTACCCCGCCTACGGCGCCAACCACGGCTACGCCGTCGCTGTCCCGGCCTCCCCCGGAAACCACTCCATCTGCGTCACCGCCCTCAACACCGGTGCTGGTACGGCCGACACCTCCCTCGGCTGCCGTACCGTCGCAGTGCCCTTCTCGGCGCCGTTCGGACACTTCGACGTCGCCGCCTGGAACGGCTCCGCCCTGTTTGCGGCCGGCTGGGCGATCGACCCCGACACCGCCGACCCGATCAACGTCTCGGTCTCCGTCGACGGCGCGACCCCGTGGACCGGCATGGCCAGCACCGCCCGTGCCGACATCGCCCGCGCCTACCCCGCCTACGGTGCCAACCACAGCTACGCCGTCACCGCGGCGGCACCCCCGGGCCCGCACTCCGTCTGCGTCACCGCCCTCAACACCGGTGCCGGCACGGCGGACGTCCCCCTCGGCTGCCGCACTGTCGTCGTTCCTCCGTCGAAGCCGATCGGACACCTCGACCTCGCCGCCTGGAACGGCTCCGCCCTGGTCGCGGCCGGCTGGGCGATCGACCCCGACACCGCCAACCCGAGCAGCGTCTCGGTCTCCGTCGACGGTGCCACCCCCCAGACGATCGCGGCCGGCGCCGCCCGCGCCGACATCGCTCGCGCCTACCCCGCCTACGGGGCCAACCACGGGTATGCCGTCACCGCGTCGGCTGCCCCGGGCCCCCACTCCGTCTGCGTCACCGCCCTCAACACCGGTGCCGGTACGGCGGACACCCCCCTCGGCTGCCGCACCGTCGTCGTCCCGCCCTCTAAGCCGTTCGGGCATCTCGACGCCGTCGCCTGGAACGGCTCCGCCCTGGTCGCGGCCGGCTGGGCGATCGACCCCGACACCGCCAACCCGAGCAGCGTCTCGGTCTCCGTCGACCGCGCCGCCCCCCAGACGGGCACGGCCAGCACCGCCCGCGCCGACGTCGCCCGCGCCTACCCCGCCTACGGGGCCAACCACGGCTACGCCGTCACCGCACCGGCCGCCCGCGGCCGTCACTCGGTCTGCGTCACCGCCCTCAACACCGGTGCCGGCACGGCGGACACCCCGCTCGGCTGCCGCATCGTCAGCGTGCCCTGATCGGGGAGGGTGCGGGGAGCGCTGGTCGTGCCCGGGCCCTCTGCCCTCCTACCTCGGCGGGGTGGGGGAGCCGGGATTCACAGCTGGATACCGCGGGTCAGCGCACCGTCCACGACGAGGTTGGTGCCGCTGATCCGGCGGGCCAGGGGGCTGGCCAGGAAGACCACGGCTGCGGCGACCTCCTCGGGGGTGCCCATGTGGCCGGAGGGGTTGAGGTCCATCGCCGCCCTGAACAGGTCGGGGTCCCCGGTCTCGATGCCGTTCCAGACCCCACCCTCGAAGTAGGTGTTGCCGGGGGAGACGGTGTTGGCGCGGATGCCCTTGCTGGCCAGCTGCATCGCGAGCCCGTGGATGTAGCCGATAATGGCGGTCTTGGCGGTGCCGTAGGGTCCCGACGCAAAGTCCGACTCGCGTCCGGAGACGCTGGAGATCGCGACCACCGACGCCCCCTTGCTGCGCTCGAGGTGAGGCATCGCCGCCCGGACCAGCCTGACGGTGTGCATGAGGTCGACGTTGAGACTGGCCTGCCAGTTCTCCTCGGTGTCGGGGATGGCGAGGGCACTGACGTTGGCCACGATCACGTCGAGACCGCCGAACGAGTCGGCTGACCTCTCCACCCAGGCCGTCAGCGCCTTCTCGTCGCCGACGTCGACGGTCGAGCCGCTGACCGTGCCCCGGGCCTGGAGTGCCTCCTGCGTGGCCGAGATCTCCTCGGCGTTGCGGGCGCAGAAGGCGACGTGGGCCCCTTCGGCGAGGAAGGCCTCCACGACCGCCCGGCCGATGCCTCGGGTGCCGCCGGTGACCAGGACGCGGGTACCGCTGAGCTGCAGATCCATCAGGCTGAGCCTTTCGCTGACGTGGGCGGGACTACGGGGTGAGACCGGCGCCCAGGGAACGGGCTCGCGCACGTAGCTCGGCGTGGATGCCGCCGTAGGCGTCGGTGGCGGGCAGGAGGCTCTTGGCCGCCTTGACCACGACGCTGTAGTTGGCGTCGACGACGTTCGCGATCGGCGCTTTCGTGATCTGCGAGCACAGCTGGTAGGCGTCCATGGGGTGCAGGCCGCACAGCTGGCCGACCCAGTGGACGAGCTCGGCGTTGCCGATGCGCCAGGAGTCCTCCATCGGGCGGCTGGAGCCGATGGCCATCCAGTGGCTGTCGTCCTCGATCCGCGGCCAGCCCGGGGCACCCCCCTTGATGAGCTCGACGATGAGGGTGGTGGTCATGGCCCCTTCGACGGCGGTACCGCACGCTTCCCCCTCGCCCTGGCGGTAGTGCCCGTCGCCGACGGAGAACAGGGCACCTTCGACGTTGACCCCGAGGAAGACCGTGGAGCCGACCCGCATCTCGGGGGTGTCCATGTTGCCGCCGAAACGCTCGGGGACCAAGGACGAGCGCACCTCGCCGCCAGCCGGAGCGACACCCACGGTGCCGAGCATGGGCTCGAGGGGCAGCTCGATGCGGTGGTCGGTGTGCCGCGCAGCAAAAGCGACGGTCCTGCGGTCCCGGTCCAGCTCATAGATCCAGGTGGTGTCGGGCAGCGGGTCCTGGAGGGTGACCACGCGGTCGGTGCTGGTCATCCCGCCGAAGAACGGGATGGCGGCCGACACTCCCCAGTCGCGCGCCGGCTCCAGGGCGACCAGGTGGAGCGCGAGGGTGTCGCCGGGCTCAGCCCCCTCGACGTAGAACGGGCCGGTCTGCGGGTTGACGAACCGCAGGTCGACCTTGGCGCTGGACAGGTCGTCCACGCTGCGCAGCGCGCCACCGAACGCGTCGTCGGACCACAGCCGCAGCACCGCCCCCGGCGTCACCCGCATGACCGGGGCGGCGCCCCCGAACGTGTACGCGTAAGCGTCACGGGTCGGCACGTACTCGATGACGTCCATCCCCAGAACGTATCTCACGTCCCGCGGAGCCGTACGTGCTCACCTCGCAGGTCGCCGACGCGGGTGACGCCCAGGAGCGCGAGCGTGCCGGTGACCTCGTCCCGGAGGATCTCGGCGGCCCGACGCACGCCGCGCTCACCTCCGGCCATCAGCCCATACAGGTAGGCCCGGCCCACCAGGGCCGCCCGGGCGCCGAACGCCACCGCCGCCACGATGTCGCTACCGGACAGGATGCCGCCGTCGACGTAGACCTCGGCGCGGTCCCCCACGGCATCGACGACGGCCGGCAGCACCTCCAGGGGGGTGGGAGCCCGGTCCAGCTGGCGCCCGCCGTGGTTCGACACGACCACCGCATCAGCCCCGGCGTCGACCACCGCGCGAGCATCGGCGACGGTCTGGATGCCCTTGACGACCAGTGGGCCGTCCCAGATCGAGCGCAGCCAGGCCAGGTCGCCCATCGTCGCGGCCGGGTCGAAGGTCTTGGCCACGAGCTCGGCGACGGTGCCCTCGAACCGGTTGAGGGACGCGAACTCGAGCGGGTCGGTGGTCAGCAGGTCGAACCACCAGGCCGGGTGGAGAGCACCCTCGGCCAGGGTGTGCAGTGAGAGCGACGGAGGGATGGTCAGCCCGTTGCGCACGTCCCGCAGCCGCGGGCCGGCGACCGGGGTGTCGACGGTGAGGACCAGCGCCTCGTAGCCCGCCTCCCGAGCGCGGACGACGAAGTCACGGCTCGCCTCCCGGTCGCGCCACAGGTACAGCTGGAACCACCGCCGCCCGTCAGGGACAGCGGAGGCGAGCTGCTCGATGGACGTGGTGCCCATCGTGGACAGCGCGTACGGGATGCCGGTCTCGGCCGCCACCCGGGCCACCGCGGGCTCACCGTCGGTGTGCATCATCCGGGTGAACCCAGTGGGCGCGAACACCAGTGGCAACGCTGCCGGGCGGCCGAGAATCGTCGTCGAGGTGTCCACGGCAGAGACGTCCTGCAGCACCGTCGGCTGGAACTCGACGCGCGCGTACGCCTGCCGCGACCGACGCAGACTGATCTCCGCAGCGGCGCCGCCGTCGGTGTAGTCGAACACGGCTCGGGGGGCACGGCGTCTGGCCGCGTCACGCAGGTCCGGGATGGATGCGGCACTGGTCAGCCGACGTTCCGTCGAGCGCAGGGGTGACCTGCGCGGGCGGAGCATCGGCTCCAGCTCGGACCAGCGCGGTCGACGTCGGACGGTCATCCTCGAGTTCTACCTGACGGCGCCCGACACCGGAAGGAGGCGCCGCGACCCGGACGAAGATTCTGAGTGGGCGGCAGTCACCGCAGAGGCTCGTCACCCACGGCGGCCAGCCGGGCGACAGCATGCCCTTGGTGGGTTGGACCTGCCGTGGACCGGGGTGTCGCAGGCCCTGGCCGAGGCGGATCAGTGCGTTTCTTGGGAGGCTGGTCCCATGACGGGATCTGGTCGTGACCGGGACACGGAAGGTCGTGCCCGCCAGGCGCGGCCACGCGACGCGTTGGGGCGGCCGCTGCCCTACGGGGCCGAAGGAGTCGAGCCGGTGTCGGAGGAGCCGTTGCCGCCGGAAGAGACGCTCAGGGTGGCCCGAGAGCTGGTGGAGGTCGGTCGTCCCTTCGCCGCCCACGAGGTCCTGGAGGCACGATGGAAGGCCGGGCCGGCTGAGGAGCGTGACCTGTGGCAGGGACTCGCGCAGGTCTGCGTGGCGATCACCCACACAGCCCGGGGGAATGGGTTGGGGGCGGATCGGCTCTTCGACCGGGCGACCGTGAGGTTGGCGGCGTTCGCTGCCACGGGTCGATACGCCTACGGCCTCGACCTCAGTGAGGTGGTAGATCGTGCGCGAGCTCCTGGAGGGAAGCTCTGACCCGACTCGTGCCCGTCCACCCGGCGTGGCGTCGCCCTGCAGCGGCCACTGCACCGGCGCGCCCGGGTGACACGACATGACGGCCCCGTGGACCGAGGGTGTCCGGCGACACCGCATCGACCCCCCGCGCCGCCCGCCGCGCTCCCTCGGGTGTCACTGGTGCCCTGCGTCCCTAACCTGGGCTGGAGCGGGTGACGCCATCGCGCTGCTGCACCCGGTTCGGGGCGAGCCGCGCCACCTCGGCTCGGACGTTGGTGCGGGCCGAGGTGGTCCACGCCCGGTGGGCGTGGTCGGTGAGGTAGAGCCGGTCGCGCTCCACCAGGTCGGTGAGGATCACCGACCTGGCGGCGGCGAAGGCGTCGTCGGGAACAGCGGCGTACTCCTCGCGCACCTGGGCGGAGTAGGCCGTGTATCGCTCGGGCGGGGCGGTGAGGATCCACAGGTCGGCGTCGTGCAGCGCGCGGGTCGGGCGCGTCGGCTCCTTCACGGTGTGGTCGGCGGTCATCCGCACGAGGACGACCACCGTCGCGACGACGTCGGGACCTAGGCCGAGGCTGGTGAGGGCGTCGTGGGCGAGGAGGGCGCTGCGCTCCTCGTTGTCGGCGGCGGCCGGGTCGTAGACCGCGTCATGCCACCACGCAGCGACGCGGGCCAGACGCTCGTCGTCGGGTCCGACCTCACCGGCTGCGGCGAGCTCCTCGAGCGCCCGGAAAACCTCGGCCAGGTGGGTGGCCGTGTGGTATCGCCGCTGCGGCTCGGCCCAGCGGGAGAGCAGGTCGTCGCCGACCGCCTGCACCGCCCGGGGGTCGGCATCGGGGCAGAGGGTCGCGAGGTCCTGGGTCCACCCCGTGAGGGGGGTCGGCTCGAGGGTCACCTGCGGTCAGGCCAGCACAGTCGGCAGGGCGTCGGAGTGGACGACCGTGAGGGCGGAGACGGCGCGGGTGAGCACGACGTAGAGGCGACGCAGCCCGGTGCGCTCGTCCGGCTCGTCCGCGGCGATCCGCGCGGGCTCCACGACGACGACCCGGTCGAACTCCAGACCCTTGGCCACGGTGGCGGGCACGAGGTCGACCTGGTGGTCGACGTCGCCGTGGTCGGAGCCGAGCAGACCGTGCTCGATGCCGACCGCGCGCAGGGCCGAACCGAGGTCGGTCAGCAGCGACGCCGGGGCGATCACGCCGACCGAGCCCTGCAGCGTCGCCAGCTCGGCGACGACCTGCGCGACCCTGGCCGCCAGGTCGACGCCCTCGACCCGCACGATGTCGAGCTGCCCGGGGTTGTCGCGCACCGACACCGGTGGCCCGAGCCCCGGGGCCATGGCCGGCAGGAGCCGGGCGGCGTAGTCGATGACGAGGCCGGGCACCCGGAAGCCCCGGTCGAGCACCTCGACGTGGCTGCCGGGCTTGCCGAGGTACGTCAGCGACTCGTCCCACGACGAGGTCGCCCACGGCGTGGTGCCCTGCGCGATGTCGCCGAGCACGGTCGCCGACCCGGTCGCACAGCGACGCCCGACCGCCCGCAGCTGCATCGGTGAGAGGTCCTGAGCCTCGTCGAGCACGACGTGCCCGAGGCTCGGCGTGCGGTCGACGAGATCGGCCAGCTCGTCGAGCAGCACCGCGTCGGCGGCCGACCATCGTGCCGACCCCTTGCTGCGGGGAGGCATGTCCCAGAGCAGGATCCGCTGCTCGTCCTCGCTGAGGACCCCGTCGGCGTGCTCGGCCAGCACGGCCGGGTCGCTCCAGAGGGTGAAGAGCACCTGCCGGGGGTCGACCGAGGGCCAGACCGACGCGACGTAGGCCTTGACGGGGCTGCTGCGGGCGACGGCGTCCTGCACCTGGTCGTCGGGAGAGTCTCCTGCCCGCTCCATCGCGAGCAGCACGTGGTGGGCGAGCCGCTGCGGCAGCACCGCGCGGGCCGCGCCGTAGCGGATGTCGCGGGCCCGCAGCTGCTCGAGCACCTGCGCCACGTCGTACGACGCCACTCGCCACTTGTGCGCACCCCGCGGCACCACCAGCGCCTCGAGCGACTCACCGACCGGGCGGACGTGGCTCCACACCGCTCGGTGGAGCACCTGCGCGAGGCGCGGGTCGCCCTTGAGGATGGCCGCCGGGGTCGTGTCGACCCCCTTGACGGGCACGCTGGCGACGAGCTCCTCGGCGGTGGTGTGGGCGACCTCGACCTCGCCGAGGGCCGGCAGCACGGCCCCGATGTGGTCGAGGAAGGCGCGGTTGGGGCCGATGACGAGCACGCCGGAGCGGGAGAGCTTGTCACGGAAGGCGTAGAGCAGCCAGGCCGCCCGGTGTAGGCCGACCGCCGTCTTGCCGGTGCCGGGGGCGCCCTGCACGCAGACCGTCGTGCCGGCGTCGGCCCGCACGATCTCGTCCTGCTCGGGCTGGATGGTCGCGACGATGTCGCGCATCGGGCCCACGCGGGGGCGCTCGATCTCGTGGGCGAGGATGTCGGAGCGGTGGTCCTGCTCGCCAACGTCCTGCAGGTGCTCGTCCTCGTAGGCCGTCAGCTGCCCGTGGTCGACGCCGAAGCGTCGCCGCAGGGTCACCCCCATGGGCTCGGTCCGTGAGGCGCGGTAGAACGCACCGCTCAGACTGGCCCGCCAGTCGATGACCAGCGGGTCGCCGCGGTCGTCGGCGACGTGGCGCCTGCCGATGTGCCATACGCCGGGGGTGCCCCCCTGCGGCAGGTCGATGCGCCCGAAGAAGAGGGTGGAGGTGGGGTCGTCGGTCAGGGAGGCGAGCCGGCGGGCGAGCGCGCCGGCCAGGAAGGCGTCGGAGACGGCGTCTCCCGCCGCACGCTCGGTGGTGCGGGTCTTCTCGTGCATGCGGGCCAGCTCGGCCCGGGCCCGCGTCAGGTGCTCCTGCTCCCGGGCCAGCTCGGGATCGGTGTCCGGGGAGGTCACGGGGGGCGCAGGGCGCACGGGTTCTTGACCTCTCGGGACGACGAAGCGGGGACGACGGGCAGTCGCCCACCGTACCCGCTTCGTCAGGGGCCTCCCGCTGGGCTCAGCCCTGGGCGGGCCGGGCCGCGAGGGTGAGCGTGATGTCCTGCTTGGAGCCACCGCGGATGACCGAGACGGTCACCTTGTCGCCGACGCCGTACTCGTGGATGGTCGCCACCAGCGACTCGGAGGACTCGATGCTCTGTCCGTTGATCGCCACCACCGCGTCGCCCTGCTTGAGCCCGGCGCCGGCTGCCGGGGTGCCCGAGGACAGGGTGCGGATGAGCGCCGCCGCGCGCTTGCTGTTGCCGTCGGTGACCGTGGTGTCGGAGGCACTCACCCCCAGGTAGGCGTGCTGGGCCGTGCCGGTGGCGATGAGCTGGTCGGCGATCGACCTAGCCTCCTTCGACGGGATGGCGAAGCCGATGCCGATGTTGCCGCTCTGGCTGCTGCCGCTGCTGCCGCCGAGGGAGGCGATCGAGGAGTTGATGCCGATCAGCTGGCCATCGGCCGTGACGAGGGCGCCACCGGAGTTGCCGGGGTTGATGGCCGCCGAGGTCTGGATGGCGTTGGTCACGACGGGCGTGCCCGTGCTCTGCGGCTGGCCACCGAACGGGCTCTGGCTGCCGGTGCCGCTCTCGGACGACGCGGTGGTGACCGGTCGGTTGAGGGCCGAGACGATGCCCGTGGTGACGGTGCCCGCGAGGCCGAGCGGGTTACCCACGGCCATGACCGGCTGGCCGACGGTGAGGCTGCTGCTGTCGCCGATGGAGATCGCCTTGAGGCCGCTCGGCGGGTTCTTGATCTGGAGCACCGCGAGGTCGGTCGAGGGGTCGGTGCCCTTGATCGTGGCGTCGTAGGAGCGTCCGTCGCTCAGCGTCACCGAGATCTTGGCCCCGGTCCCCGCTCCGGTGGCGACGTGGTTGTTGGTGAGGATGTAGCCGTTGGTGGCGTCGATGATGACGCCAGATCCCTGGCCCTCGGCCGAGCTGCTCTGGACCGTGATCGCCACGACGCTGGGCGAGACGGCCTTGGCCGTGACGGTCCAGTCGGGGCTGCTGGGGTTGCCCTGGGCGACCGGCGCCGGGGGGTTGGACGAGGAGGCGGGTGCCGAGCCGGCGCTCGTGCTCGGGGTGGTGGTGCCCACTCCCTGGGTCGCCGCGTAGTAGCTGCCGCCACCGGCCAGGGCGGCAGCGACGAGGGCGACGACACCGATCTCAGCCCAGCGACGACCCTGACGGGTCTTCGGCTGCGGGGCGGGGGCGATCGACGGGGCGGGGGAGTAGGGACCTCCCCAGCCACTGTCACCGCCGCCACCCCACCCGGGGGTGCCGGCGCCGAACGACCCGCTGCCGCTGCCGCCGCCGGCGGCAGCGGAGGCGGAGGTGTCGAAGGAGGGCTTGGCCCCGTCGTCGTGCCAGCCGAAGCCACCCGCCGACGTGGGGACGGGAGCGGTGGGCGCCGACTCGGACGAGCCGGGGTGCTCCTGCGTGCGCTCCGCGGACACCGACGACGGCATCGCGGTCGTCGAGGTCGAGCTCAGGCCGAAGTCGCGCTCGGACCCGCGGGTCTGGTCACCGGTCTGGACGTCGGTCCGGTCATCGGGGCCGCCGCCGGAGCGGGCGGACGGCGAGCGCCAGGCCGCCGGGCCGTCGTACCACAACGGCTCGCGGGACTCGCCCTGCTCCGGTGGTGTGGAGGTGGTGGGGGCGTGCTCCTCACGGGGACCGTCGGTCTCGTGGGGGTGCGTCTGCTGGGTCATGGTCCTCAAGTCCTCTTCCTGCGGTCGACGGGTGTGGCGTCGGTATGTCCACTAGTACACCGAGGTCACGTCTGTGTCCGCTTGGGTCTGCCTGTGCAGGGCCTGTGGGAGCTCGACCGTGAAGGTCGCGCCACCGCCGTCGGTGGGGGTCACGCGCACGGAGCCCTGGTGGGCGGCGACGATGGCGGCGACGATGGCCAGCCCGAGGCCGCTGCCCCCCTGCGCGCGGCTGCGGGAGGGGTCGGTGCGGTAGAACCGCTCGAAGACCTTGCGGGCCCGGCGGGGGTCGATGCCGGGGCCGTGGTCGCGGACCTCGATGACGGCGCAGCCGGCGGGCGTGTACCCGACGGCGATCTCGACGGGAGTGCCGGGCGGGGTGTGGTTGAGCGCGTTACTGACGAGGTTGGTCATCACCTGGCGCAGCTGCGGCTCGTCGCCGACCACGTGCACCGCCCCGAGCGGCCCCGAGACGCCGACGAGGCGCACATGACGGTCGGGGGCCAGTACGTGGGCGTCCTGGCGGGCGTCGCCGGCGAGGACCGCGAGGTCCACCTCGTCGCGCGACAGGGGCCGCTTCTCGTCGAGGCGGGCGAGCACGAGCAGGTCCTCGACCAGGCTGCCCATGCGCCCCGCCTCGCTCTCGATGCGACCGAAGGCGCTCCGCACGTCCTCGGGCCGGCTCACCGCCCCCTGACGGTAGAGCTCGGCGTACCCCCGCACGGTGGCCAGGGGCGTGCGCAGCTCGTGCGAGGCGTCGGCCACGAACTCGCGCATCCGGTCCTCTGAGGCCTCGCGCACGGCGAAGGACTGCTCGATCTGGGTGAGCATGGCGTTGAGCGAGCGGGTGAGCGACGCGACCTCGACGGGAGCCGGCCGGTCGGGCATGCGCTGCGTGAGGTCGCCGGCCGCGATGGCGGCAGCGGTGTCCTCGATGCGGTTGAGCGGGCGGAAGCTGCGACGCACGGCATACCAGCCGATGACCATCGAGGCAGCCAGCACGGCGAGACCGATGAGCAGGCCGTCGGTGATGACCCGGTCGAGGGTGGCGTCCATGGGCCGCAGCGACACGGCCACCTCGTAGACCGCCTTGCCGTCGTCGGTGACCCCGGCGATCACTCGCCAGTTCGGCTCATGGTCCGCGGTGGAGGCCACGGTGTAGGGGCGTGACTGGGACACCCGAGGGTCGTTCGCCGCGAGAGCCGTCAGGGCAGGGACGGCGCTGGCCTCGGTCGAGGAGTCGACGACCTCCACCATGTTGCTGCCGTCGAGCCGGTTGAGCCGCACGGTGAAGTTGGGGCGCAGCGGGTAGGCGTTGATGCTGTCGTAGTCGAGGCCCGCCACGATCCCGGCGTAGATGTGCAGCTCGTCGTCGGACCGGTCGAGCAGGTAGGTGCGCAGGAGCACGTTGACGATCAGGCCCGACGCCGCCAGGGCGGCCGCGAGCAGCACGACGACGACGGAGACCAGCCGCACCCGTAGCGGCAGCGTCGCCAGCCGGTTGCTGGTGCCGCGCAGCAGACGTGGGCCCCGGCTCACACCGTGGGGGTGCCCGGGGGCAGGCGCAGCACGTAGCCGACGCCACGCTTGGTGTGGATGAGGGCAGGCTCGGTGGTGTCGATCTTGCGCCGCAGGTACGAGATGTAGGACTCGACGATGCCCGACTCCCCACGGAAGTCGTAGTCCCACACGTGGTCGAGGATCTGCGACTTCGACAGCACCCGGTTGGGGTTGAGCATGAGGTAGCGCAGGAGCTTGAACTCCGTCGGCGAGACGTCGATGACCCGACCCGCCCGACGCACCTCGTGACTGTCGTCGTCGAGCTCGAGGTCGTGGAAGCGCAGCGACGCGGCGCCGTCCTCCTCGCCACGGGTGCGGCGCAGCACCGCGCGGATCCGGGCGATGACCTCTTCGAGGCTGAACGGCTTGGTGACGTAGTCGTCGCCGCCGACGGTCAGGCCCTTGATCTTGTCCTCGACCGAATCACGGGCCGTGACGAAGACGATCGGCAGCTGGCGTCCCGACTCGCGCAGCCGACGGGTCACCTCGAAGCCGTCCATGTCGGGCAGCATGACGTCGAGCACGACGAGGTCGGGGTGACGCTCGGAGGCGCTGGTCAGCGCGCTCTGCCCGTCGGCCGCCACCGACACGTCGAAGCCGGCGAAGCGCAGCGAGGTGGCGAGCAGCTCGCGGATGTTGGGCTCGTCCTCGACGACGAGCAGCGTCGCCTCGGTGGGGTTGTCGCGGTCGCGGGTCTCACGGGTCACGGTGTCGGTCACCTCCCCAGTCTCAGGCGCGTGTCTGGATGTTTGCTGGACGTTGGCTATGACCCGAGTATGACTGTTCGACCGTCGGATCGCCATGGACCGGCTCCTGCGGGTCTCTGCCCGTCGCCCGAGTGCGGAAACCGAGTCCTGCCCCCAGTTGTGCCGCGCCGGCTCAGTCGTCCGGGAGTGCGGCGAAGGCCCGCTTGGTGTCGTTGTACCAGCCCAGGGACTTTTGGGGGTGCCGCCAGCGGCTCCTCATCGCCTCGCGGGCCTCCTGGTGGGTCTCGTCGCCGGCCTTCTCCTCATCCTCGAGGTGGCGGCTCTGGGCCTTGATGGCGCTGTCAGCGCTGTCGGCGTGGTGCTCGAGGTCACACGCACCTCCGAGGGCACGGCAGGTGATGGTCTTCATGGTCGTTCTCCTTGGGGTCTGCTGGTGGTCGGAACGGGTACGCGATGGCCGGTCAGCCGCGTGGCCGGCCGCCGTCGCGGCGTACGACGTGCGACAGCACGTCGGGCGCCGCGCGAAAGGTGATGGCGTTTACGAGGCCGCCGTCGACGGTGAAGTCGAAGACGACCCTGGCCGTGCCGAGGTGGAACCAGGCGGCACCGGCCCGCTCGCCCACGAAGACCGGCAGCGCGGACCGGGCGCTGCCGTCGAAGAACCTCGCCACCGCGTCTCGGCCCTCGATCTGCCTCGGAGTGCCGGCCAGGACCGCCGCGTCGTCAGCGGTCACGGCGGCATCGGGGGCGAGCAGGCGGAGCAAGGCGTCGAACTGGCCGGTCCTCGCCGCGGCCATGAAGGCGTCGACGACCTCCCAGTCGGCCAGGCGGTCGTCCTTACGGGGTTGGGTGACCTTGGCCCGGGCCCGAGAGGCCAGCTTGCGCGCGGCAGCCGGCGTGGTGTCGAGGACCGAGGCGATCACCCCGAACTCGAAGCCGAAGCTGTCGTGGAGCACGAAGGCGACCCGTTCGCGCGGGGACAGCTGGTCGAGCACCACGTGCAGCGCGAGTGCGACGGTGTCGGCGAGCGCGACGTCGTCGGCCGGGTCGCCGGTCTCCTCGACCTCGACGGCCTCGAGGGGAACGGGGGTGCGGGAGCGGAGCCGGTCCAGGCACAAGCGGGTCGTGACCGTGGTCAGCCAAGCCGGCAGGTTGTCGATGTCGGTCTGCGTGCGATGCAGCCGCAGCCATGCCTGCTGCACGATGTCCTGCGCCTCGCTCGGGTCGCTCAGCACGCGGCTCGCGATCGCCACCAGGCGCGTTCGCTCGGCCTCGAACCTCTGCGTCTGCTCCACGGCCTGCACCCCTTCACCTGTACTCCTACCCCACTGACGCGCCGACCGGGTGGAGTGTGACCGCCCTCGGCGGCCCAGACACGCTCGCACAAACCCTGCAGGGTCAGGCTCCACTCCCTCGAGGGGCTGCAGCGCTCCGCCGACCGTACGCCTCGTGCGACCCGCGCAGCCCATCCGGCAGACGACCGGCCCGGCGTCGCTGCACAGCCGCAGGTCTGACTCCCACCGGTGCGCGCGGGGGCCGCGGCGAGCGGGCCCGCCCCGTTGGGTAGCCAAAGAATCACCTCAACCACGCGAGGTTGAGGTGATTCTCTGGCTACTCAACGGGCGACTCGTCAAACGGGCAGCCGGAAGCGGTGGGGAGCGACGCCCGCCCGCCCTCGACGTCAGACCGGCAGGTCGTCGCTGTCGACGATGCGGTAGGCGTAGCCCTGCTCGGCGAGGAAGCGCTGCCGGTGGGCGGCGAAGTCGGCGTCGACGGTGTCGCGCGCGACGACGGTGTAGAAGTGAGCCGTACGCCCGTCGCCCTTGGGGCGCAGCACGCGACCGAGACGCTGGGCCTCCTCCTGCCGTGAGCCGAAGGTGCCGGAGACCTGGATGGCCACGCTCGCCTCGGGCAGGTCGATGGAGAAGTTGGCGACCTTGCTGACCACGAGCAGCTGGATCTCGCCGACGCGGAAGCCCTGGTAGAGCTTCTGTCGTTCGGCCACCGAGGTCGCGCCGGTGATGATCGGCGCGTTCAGGCGCTGGGACAGCCCCTCGAGCTGGTCGAGGTACTGCCCGATGACGAGGGTGGGCTCACCGCGGTGGCGCTCCACGAGCCGCTCGACGACCGGGTCCTTGGCGCTGCTGCACGACGAGAGCCGGTAGCGCTCCTCGGCCTCGCTCATGGCATACGTCATCCGCTGGTCCTCGGGCAGGGTGACCCGCACCTCGACGCAGTCGGCGGGCGCGATGTAGCCCTGCGCCTCGATGTCCTTCCAGGGGGCGTCGTAGCGCTTGGGGCCGATGAGGGAGAAGACGTCGCCCTCGCGGCCGTCCTCACGCACCAGCGTCGCGGTGAGGCCGAGCCGGCGCCGCGCCTGAAGGTCGGCGGTCATCCGGAAGATGGGGGCGGGCAGCAGGTGCACCTCGTCGTAGACCACGAGACCCCAGTCGCGTGCGTCCAGCAGGTCGAGGTGGGCGTAGGCGCCCTTGCGCTTCGTCGTCAGCACCTGGTAGGTCGCAATGGTGACCGGCCGGATCTCCTTGCGGGAGCCGGAGTACTCCCCGATCTCCTCCTCGGTGAGGGAGGTGCGCCTGATCAGCTCGTCCTTCCACTGTCGGGCCGAGACGGTGTTGGTGACGAGGATGAGGGTGGTCGCCTTGGCCGCGGCCATCGCGCCCGCGCCGACCAGGGTCTTGCCCGCGCCGCAGGGGAGCACCACGACGCCCGAGCCGCCGTGCCAGAAGCCGTCGACCGCCTGCTGCTGGTAGGGCCGCAGCGACCAGTCGCCGGTGAGCAGCTCGATGGGATGGGCCTCACCGTCGACGTAGCCCGCGAGGTCCTCGGCCGGCCAGCCGACCTTGAGCAGCTCCTGCTTGAGGTGCCCACGCTCGCTCGGGTGCACGGCGACGGTCAGGTCGTCGACCCGCGCGCCCAGCAACGGCTGGATCCGCTTGTGGCGCATGATCTCCTCGAGCACCGGGCGGTCGGTGGTCGTGAGGGTGAGCCCGTGCTCGGGGTGCTTGTCGAGGGTGAGCCGGCCGTAGCGGTCCATCGTGTCGGCGACGTCGATGAGCAGGGCCTGGGGCACGGCATACCGGCTGTGGGTGAGCAGCGCGTTGACCACCGACTCGGCGTCGTGGCCCGCCGCACGGGCGTTCCACAGACCGAGCGGGGTGACTCGGTAGGTGTGGACGTGCTCGGGAGCGCGCTCGAGCTCGGCGAAGGGAGCGATGGCGCGTCGGGCCAGCTCGGCCGACGGGTGGTCGACCTCGAGCAGGAGGGTCTTGTCGCTCTGGACGATGAGGGGGCCGTCATTCATGGTCTGCAGTCCAACCTCGCGTGCCGGGGCGTTGTTCCGCAGGGCTCACGCGGTCACCGGCTCAGCACCCACACGTAGAACGGCACGAGCAGCAGCCCCCCGACGGCGAGGTTGACTCCGTAGGTCACCCATCCCGTGCTCGTGCGCTGTGCCGCCCCGACCGGGTCGTGGGCGCGCTGGCGCCAGGCGAGCACCGCGATGACGGCGCTCGGGATGCCGACGATGCCCACCAGGACGATCGAGACCACGGAGACCAGCAGCAGTACGGCCTGGCTGCCGGGGAAGGTCGGCGTGCTGGCCCCCGAGCCGGAGTAGGCGTAGCCAGAAGGAGCTCCGGGGGCGTAGGGAGCCCGGGGGGCATGGGGGTCGTGCTGCCCGTAGAGGGCCGGGAGCCCGTAGGGGTTCGGTGGCGCTGGCGCGGGGCCGGGCTGGCTGCCCCAGGCGCCACCGACGGCACCGACGGCACCGACGGCACCGGGCGCGGGGTAGTCCGGGGGCGTCGGCTCGCTCACCCGGCCAACCTACCCGGCCGTCTGCCCCCTCCGGCCCGAGCTCGCGACCTCACCGGGTCACACGTCCTGGACCTGCGCGGGGAGCGCTTGCCGCCCGGCCCCGGTGACGACCACGAAGGTCCAGAAGGCGGCGAGCAGCACGGCGGCGACCCCGAAGCAGACCCACCCCACCTTTGCGAGGCGAGTGCCGGACCGCCCGTCGGTGTGCGCCCTGGTCATCGCGACGATCGAGATGATCAGGCTGGGCAAGCCGAGTCCGCACCCGATGAAGGTGAGCACGGCCGACAGCACGATCAGCGTCGTGGTGCCGTGGCGCCACCCCGAGGTCATGGGGGGCCTGGAGCCGTAGGGCGCCATGCCGCCGTAGGACCCGGGCATCCCGTAGGGCGAGGGCGTGCCGTACGGCGTGCCGTACGGGTCGAGCGCCGGCATCGCCGGCCCGCCGTACGGCGGGCCCTGCGGTGGGCCGTACGGCGCACCCTGAGGGGCGGCATACGGCGGGGAGTCCTGGGGGACCCTCGGCTCGCCCGTGTAGCTGCGGTAGTCGTCGCCTCCCGGGGTCGACCAAGAGCTCACGCGTTCCTCCGAGTGTCGGTGCGGGGGGCCCGCGGGGTGCGCCACCCGGTGGGGAACCGTGGGTGGCCGAGAGGAGAAATGTACTCCGCGGGGGTGGCCCCGCGTCGGCATTCCGGCGAAGGCTGATGCCACCACGCCAACAAGTTCTAGGCCGCCTCGGTCGAGGCCGGCACCGAGAACGTGAGGCAGGGTCAGGCGCTGGCGACGCCGGTGATGCGGTGGATGACGAAGGTGCGTTCCTCGCTGCTGTCGGCGAGGCGCCCGAAAGCCCGCCCGCCGTCGATACGGGTGGGGTAGAACAGGTGGGTGGTCGAGCGGCCACCGTTGTCGGCGTAGCCGATCCAGACGCCGCGCTGGTCGGCGGCCGCGTCCCGCAGCGAGGCGATCGTCACCGTCGGGTCGGTCGCCTCGAGCACCGGGCCGTCGGCCTCCTGCCGCGAGCGCAGCGCCTGGGCCGAGATCTCGGCCGTTCGCAGCCCCGTGACGAGCCGGCCGGCGAGCTCGACGTCGACGGCCGCGACCACGGGCCGAGGAGCGGGGCGCCGGTCCCGCGCCCGCCGCTCGGGCGGGGCGGTGACGACGACCTGGCCGTCGGACCCTTCCTGAACCGGCGCAAATCCCTTGTCCCGCAACATCTCCAGCAGGGTGGCGGGGTCGGCGCCGGAGATCACGACCGTGGGCGCGATGCGTCGCAGCCGTAGGGCACCGAGGGACCGTTCGGCCACCATGGTCTCCAGCACGGCCTCGTCGTCGCTGCGGATGTAAGCCGTCGCAGCGCCCACCCGGGTCTGGCCGTGGCGTCGGGCGAGGTCGCGCACGAGGTACTCCAACGGCTGGGGCACGCCGGTGCGGCTCGCCTCGCGCAGCCGCTCGAGCAGCTCGTCGGCGGTCCACCCGACGTCGAGGGCGCGTCGTACGGAGGTCGGCGACAGCCGGTGCACCGTTGCGCCACCTCGCGACTCGACGTCGGAGACGAGTCGCATGAGCTGGGCGAGGTCTCCCTCGAGGGGCCCCGGGGCGATGGCGGTGAGGTCGGCCTGCAGGAGCACGTGGTCGACCGGCTCGGGCAGGGCGGCGCCCATGGCCACTGCCGCGTCACCGGTGCGGGTCACGAGGGCGCGTCCGGCACGGGAGAGCGCCCCCCGGCCGGTCATGCCCAGCCACTCCGCCTCGCGCAGCACGGCGGCAGCGGCCTCGCGCAGCGTGCGCGGGTTGCGCAGCGGCCGTCGCCAGAGGAGCCGCTCGACCACCGACTCTGCGCCCGCCATCTCGCCCTCGGGGCTGGTCGTCAGCTCGCTGAGCACCTCGGCCCGCAGCGCCCGGATGGCCGGCCACTGCACGTCCGGCCCGAGGGCGTTGGCGCTCGACGGAGCGGCACCCGCCGAGGTCGCGGTGGCGTCACGACCCCCGACGAGGTGCGTGGCGCGCATCGAGAC
>JALYVC010000180.1 GCA_030853445.1 Actinomycetota bacterium
GCCCCACCCAACGCCGCCCCGTCGGGCGGCACCGTGAGCGCCCCGGCCGCGACGCCCGAGACGAAGCAGGAGCCGCCCGCGGCGCCCCGCACCCCCCCGAAGCCGCGTGACATCCCCGCCGTGAAGAACACCGGGCCGACCGCCGGCGCCGAGACCACCCCGCTGCGCGGGCCCGCCGCCCGGGTCGTCACCAACATGGAGTCCTCCCTCCAGGTGCCGACCGCGACCAGCGTGCGCGCGGTGCCGGCCAAGCTGCTCATCGACAACCGCGTGGTCATCAACAACCACCTGGCGCGCTCGCGCGGCGGCAAGGTGTCGTTCACCCACATCATCGGCTACGCCATCGTGCGGGCCGTGGCCAGGATGCCCGAGATGAACAACGGCTTCGGTGAGCGCGAGGGCAAGCCCGTGCTCGTCAAGCCGGCCCACGTCAACCTCGGACTGGCCATCGACGTCTCCAAGCCCGACGGCAGCCGCGCGCTGCTGGTGCCGAGCATCAAGTCGTGCGACGAGATGGACTTCGTGCACTTCTGGACCGCCTACGAGGACATCGTCGCCAAGGCGCGTCACAACAAGCTGACGGTCGAGGACTTCGCGGGCACCACGCTCTCGCTCACCAACCCCGGCACGATCGGCACGGTGCACTCGGTGCCGCGCCTGATGAACGGCCAGGGCACCATCGTCGGCGTCGGCTCGCTCGACTACCCGGCCGAGTGGCAGGGCGCCAGCACCGAGACGCTGAACCGCAACGCGGTGAGCAAGATCCTCACCCTCACGAGCACCTACGACCACCGGATCATCCAGGGGGCCCAGAGCGGTGACTTCCTCCGGGTGCTGCACCAGTTGCTGCTCGGCGCCGAAGGCTTCTACGACGAGATCTTCGAGTCGCTGCGCATCCCCTACGAGCCCGTGCGCTGGGTGCAGGACATCTCCACCAGCCACGACGACGACATCAACAAGGTGGCCCGCGTCCAGGAGCTCATCCACGCCTACCGCGTGCGCGGTCACCTGATGGCCGACACCGACCCGTTGGAGTACCGCCAGCGCCGTCACGCCGACCTCGACGTGACCAACCACGGCCTGACCATGTGGGACCTCGAGCGATCGTTCGCCACCGGCGGGTTCGGTGGCGAGCCGTTCCTGAAGCTGCGGAGAATCCTCGGTATCCTGCGTGACTCCTACTGCCGCACCGTCGGCATCGAGTACATGCACATCCAGGACCCCGAGCAGCGCAGGTGGATCCAGGACAAGGTCGAGGTGTCATACGCCAAGACCTCGCGCGACGAGCAGATGCGCATCCTGCGCCGGCTCAACTCGGCCGAGGCCTTCGAGACCTTCCTGCAGACCAAGTTCGTCGGGCAGAAGCGCTTCTCGCTCGAGGGCGGCGAGTCGGCGATCGCCCTGCTCGACCGGGTGCTGTGCCGCGCGGCGGCCGATGGCCTCGACGAGGTCTGCATCGGCATGCCGCACCGTGGGCGCCTCAACGTTCTGGCCAACATCGCGGGCAAGTCCTACGGCCAGATCTTCCGCGAGTTCGAGGACCAGCAGGACCGCAAGTCGGTGCAGGGCTCGGGCGACGTGAAGTACCACCTCGGCACCGAGGGTGAGTTCGTGGCCGAGGACGGCTCGTCGACCAAGATCTACCTGGCGGCCAACCCCTCGCATCTCGAGACCGTCAACCCCGTGCTCGAAGGCATCGTGCGGGCCAAGCAGGACCGGCTCAACCTCGCCGGCGAGGCCTTCACCGTGCTGCCGCTGCTGATGCACGGTGACGCGGCCTTCGCGGGACAGGGTGTCGTCGCCGAGACCCTCAACCTGTCGGAGCTGCGCGGCTACCGCACCGGCGGCACCATCCACGTCGTCGTCAACAACCAGGTCGGGTTCACCACCTCACCCTCGTCCTCCCGCTCGTCGGTCTACTGCACCGACGTCGCGCGGATGATCCAGTCCCCGATCTTCCACGTCAACGGCGACGACCCCGAGGCGTGCGTCCGGGTCGCCGAGCTGGCCTACGAGTACCGCCAGACTTTCAACAAGGACGTCGTCATCGACATGGTGTGCTACCGGCGCCGAGGTCACAACGAGGGGGACGACCCCTCGATGACCCAGCCGCTGATGTACAACCTGATCGAGGCCAAGCGCTCGGTCCGCAAGCTCTACACCGAGGCGCTCATCGGTCGAGGGGACATCTCGAGCGACGACGTCGACGCGGCCCTGCGCGACTACCAGCAGCAGCTCGAGAGGGTCTTCGTCGAGACCAAGGAGGCAATCAGCTCCACGTCGACCAAGACCGGTGGCCCCGACGACAGCGGTCTGGAGAAGCCGGCCGCCCAGACGGCCGACGACGTGCCGGCCTCGCCGACCGTCGCGCCCGTGTCGACCGGTGAACTCGCCCACATCGGCGAGGCGTTCGTCAACATCCCCGACGGCTTCACCGTGCACCCCAAGCTCAAGCAGCTGCTCGACAAGCGGGCGGCGATGGTGCGCGACGGTGGGATCGACTGGGCGATGGGTGAGCTGCTCGCGTTCGGCTCCCTCCTCAAGGAAGGCACCCCGGTCCGGCTCGCGGGTCAGGACAGCCGTCGCGGCACCTTCGTCCAGCGGCACGCCGTCCTGATCGACAAGACCAACGCCGAGGAGTGGACGCCGCTGCTCTATCTCGGTGAGGGCCAGGCCCGCTTCTGGGTCTACGACTCGCTGCTCAGCGAGTACGCGGCGATGGGCTTCGAGTACGGCTACTCCGTGGAGCGCCCGGACGCCCTCGTGCTGTGGGAGGCGCAGTTCGGCGACTTCGCCAACGGCGCCCAGATGATCATCGACGAGTACATCAGCTCGTCGGAGCAGAAGTGGGGCCAGCACTCCTCGGTCGTGCTGCTGCTCCCCCACGGCTACGAGGGGCAGGGGCCAGACCACTCGTCGGCCCGCATCGAGCGCTTCCTCGCGATGTGCGCCGAGGACAACATGACGGTCGCCTTCCCGACGACCCCGGCGTCGTACTTCCATCTGCTGCGTCGTCAGGCGTATGCCCGCCCGCGTCGCCCGCTCGTCGTCTTCACGCCGAAGTCGATGCTGCGCCTGCGGGCCGCCCAGAGCTCGGTGGCGGACTTCACGGAGCAGACCTTCCAGCCGGTGCTGGCCGACCGGAACGACCTCGACCCCACGACGGTGACCCGCGTCGTCATGGCGACGGGCAAGGTCGTGTGGGACCTCGAGGCCGAGCGCAGCAAGCGGGAGGACGGCACGACGGCCATCCTGCACGTCGAGCAGCTGCACCCCGTGCCCGGTGCCGAGGTGGCCGCGCAGCTGAGTCGCTACCCCGACGCCGAGGTCGTGTGGGTCCAGGAGGAGCCGAAGAACCAGGGGGCGTGGCCCTTCATGGCCCTCAACCTGCCCGAGGCGCTGGCCCGGCATGGGGAGGACCGCCCCCTGCAGGTTGTCTCGCGCAAGGCGTCCGCCTCACCGGCCACGGGGTCGCACCACCAGCACGACGTCGAGCAGAAGGCCCTCGTCGCGAAGGCGTTCGACCGCTGACGCGACCCTCCCGCCCTGACGACCCCCCGGCCCACCCCCCC
>JALYVC010000181.1 GCA_030853445.1 Actinomycetota bacterium
GGGGGGGTGCGGGTCGTAGGGTCGGGGGATGAGCGCCCGCACGCCCCTCGTCCTCGCCTCCGCTTCTCCCGCCCGGCTCGCCACCCTCCGCGCCGCCGGGGTCGAGCCGACCGTCGTGGTCAGCGACGTCGACGAGGACGCCGCGGTGGCGAGCGCCCGCGAGGCGTACGGCGAGCTCGAGCCCGCCGACATCGCCCTCCTGCTGGCCCGCGCGAAGTGCGAGGCGGTCGCGGGTGACGTCGAGTCCTCCACCCTGGTGCTCGGTTGCGACTCCGTGCTCGAGCTCGACGGGGAGGCGCACGGCAAGCCCGCCGACGCCGCCGAGGCCGTCGCGCGCTGGCAGCGGATGCGCGGCGCCAGCGGGGTGCTCCATACGGGCCACTGGCTGCGCGACGAGCGTGAGGCTGCCAACGGCGGTACCGGCGCCACCTTCGGCGCGACCGCCTCCACCACGGTGCACTTCGCCGACCTCGACGACGAGGAGATCGACGCGTACGTCGCCACCGGCGAACCCCTGCGGGTCGCAGGCGCCTTCACCCTCGACGGGCTCGGCGGCCCGTTCGTCACCGCGGTCGAGGGCGACCACCACAACGTCGTCGGGCTGTCGCTGCCCCTGCTGCGCGAGATGCTGCTGGAGGTGGGCGTCGGCTGGTTCGACCTCGGGACGCCCGACGACGCCGGGGTCGAGCAGGCCGTGGAGCACTCGGTATGAGCACGGCCGTCGAGCTGCCCGGGGTGCCGTTCCCCCTCATGCCCTCGGACCCCGACGCCTGGCGCGTCGACGAGCACGGGACCGTCGTGGCCAGCGCCCCCGCCGGCACCGACCTCTTCGTCAGCCCTGGGGGCTCCGACGGGCCCGACGGCGGCGGGCAGGCGCTGCTCAACGCGGTCACCCTGCTCGGCGAGCCGCAGTCGGGCGACCTCCAGCTCGGCGCCCAGGTGAGCGTCGACTTCCGCGCCCGCTTCGACGCGGGAGTGCTGCTGGTCTGGCTCGACGAGACGCACTGGGCCAAGCTCTGCTTCGAGCGCTCCCCCTCCGGGGCGCCGATGGTCGTCTCCGTCGTCACCCGGGGCACCTCCGACGACGCCAACGGCTTCGTCGTCACCGACCCCACCGTGTGGCTGCGCATCTCGCGCGTGGGCCGGGTCTACGCCTTCCACGCCTCGATCGACGGGCAGACCTGGGAGCTCGTGCGCGTCTTCGAGCTCACCGACGACGTCAGCGGGCACCGGCTCGGTCTCGAGGTGCAGGCCCCGACCGGACCGGGGTGCATGGCGACCTTCGAGCGGGTCCGACTCACCGCCACCACGCTGGAGGACCTGCGCGACGGGTCGTGACCGGTCGCCGGCTCCGGGCCGTTCGGTCCGCGCTGCGCGTGACTCGTTCGCTCCCGGTGGGTACGTCGACCCCATGCGCCTGCCTCCCCCTCCACCTCCCGGCGACGAGACCCTCCGCTGGGTCGCCGAGCACCTCGGTGACCTGACCCTCGAGGGTGCGCGGGGTGTCACCCGGAGCGCCTTCACCGGGGGGCAGACCGCCGCCGACGCAGCGCTCGCGGCTCTCGACGTCTCGGGCTACGCCCGCCGCCGCAGTGCCGTCCTGCCGGTCGGCGCCCGCGGTGCCAGCCGCATGTCGCCATACCTGCGCCACAACCTGGTCACACTCCCCGAGGCATGGAGCGCGGTCGCCGGCGCACCGCCGAGCGACCGGGACCGCTACCGCGACGAGCTGATGTGGCAGGAGTACGCCCGGCACCTCTACGCGCGCACGGGCGCAGCGCTCGGCTCCTCGCTGCGCAGCGAGCAGCCGAGGGTCGCGCGGCAGTGGAAGGACCCGTGGCCGGACGAGATGCGGTGCATGCAGGAGCTGACCCGCGAGCTGACGACCGACGGCTGGCTGGTCAACCAGAGCCGGATGTGGATGGCCTCGCAGTGGGCCGTTCGCGCGGGGGCGGACTGGCGGGCGGGCGAAGACCGCTTCTTCACCCATCTCGTGGACGGCTCCCGCGCGGCGAACCGCCTGGGCTGGCAGTGGACCGTAGGCACCGGTTCGGGTAAGCCCTACGGCTTCAGCCGCTGGCAGGTCGAGAAGCGCGCACCGCAGCTGTGCCGTGAGTGCCCGCTGGCGGAGCGCTGCCCGGTGCAGGAGTGGCCGCCGACGACCCCGCTCACCCCCACCGACGGACCCGACCTCGGGCGGGGCGAGATCCCTGCGGGCCCGGACGCCGTCGTGGGCGGTGGCGCCGACCAGGTGTGGCTCACCGCCGAGTCCCTCGGTGACGGCGACCCGGCACTCGACGCCGATCCGGGTCGCCCGGTCGTCTTCGTCTTCGACGAGCCGCTGCTGCGCCGGCTCGCCCTGTCGGGTAAACGGCTGGTCTTCCTCGCCGACACCCTCGGCGACCTCGCCACCCGGCGCGAGGTGGAGGTGCGTCGCGGAGCCGTGGCCGACGAGCTCACCGGCCGGTCGCTCGCCGTCACCCACGCGCCGGTACCCGGCTTCGCCACCCGCGCCCGTGCCGTGCGCCCGGTCGAGCTGCACCCCTGGCCGTGGCTGGTGCGCCCACGGCCCGCTCCGGTGCGCTCGTTCACGTCGTGGTCGCGGGCGGTGGGCCGCCCCGGCCACTGACCAGGCGCCGGGACAGGGGCCGGGTCAGGGGTAGTAGATGTTGCCGTCGAGGTGGCTGACCACGATGTAGTTGCCGACGTACCACGCCTGCTGGGCGACCCCGAGCAGGGCGACCAGGCACAGCAGCAGCACCCGCCACCGGCGCCACCAGCGCACCTGGAGGAACCAGGCGATGAGCAGGGTGAAGGGGAAGGCGAGGATGGCGTAGCGCAGCCGCGACGGGCCGCTGTTGGTCACCAGCAGCTGGTAGGCCGGGTAGGCCCCCGCCCACGCCCAGATCTCGGGGCCCCAGCGCCAGGTGCGGTGGGTGAGCATGAACCACGAGAAGACCCCGACGGCAACGAGGCCGAAGACCGGCCCGACCCAGCCGTAGGCGAGCACGAGGTAGCTCCACCAGGAGTAGAGCTTGAGGTTGCTGCCGACCTTCCACGCCGCAAGGGTCTGGGTGTACGCGGTCGGTATGCCGGTGACGACGCCGATGATGGCCGGCCACAGGGCCGTGAGCGCCCCGGCCCACAGGGCCAGCAGTCCGAGCCCCACCTTCGTGCGGCCCGGGAGTGTCTCGTCGGTCTCGCTGCGCCACCGCACGACGAGGTGGGTGAGGATCACCGGTGCCATCGACGCGACGATGTTGCGGCTCAGCGCCAGGACGACGAGCCCGACCGCTACCCACCAGTAGCGCCGGGCCCGCAGCAGCATGAGCAGCGAGACGACGACCAGGATCGCGAGCGACTCGGTGTAGGTCGCCTGCAGGATGGGTGCGGAGATGAAGGTGCAGACCCCGACGACCGCGACGACGGCCTCCCAGCGCCCGACCGCCCGGTCGACCAGGCGGAAGAGCAGCACCATCGCGGCCCCACCGATGACGAGGTTGACCAGGCCGCCGGCGACGGCGAACGGCAGCCCGGTCAGGCGCATGACACCGGAGACGATGCCGGGGTAGACGGGGTAGAAGGCCCACGGGCTCATGTCGATCAGGCCGTCGTCGGTGCGCGGCATGACCTGGGGGTATCCGTGGGTCGCGATCTGCTGGTACCACTGGCCGTCCCAGTTGCTCATGACGGTCCAGTAGCCCGGCGCCGTGGCGACCGGGAACATGATGCGGATGATGCCGTTCGACGCCGGCAGCGCGATCTCGCTGCGCTGCACGATCACGCCGACGACGACCGTCGTCAACCGGGTCGCGACCCAGACGGCGAGAGGGAACCACACGCCGAACCGGCGCCACCACGGTTGGTCGTCCTCGAGGGCGGCCACGGTCGGCGCCTGCGTCGGCGCGGGCCCCGGCGTGACTCGGCGCAGGGCCCGCACCCCGGCCTGCACAGGCC
>JALYVC010000241.1 GCA_030853445.1 Actinomycetota bacterium
TGCAGCATGACCAGGACGAGGATCAGTCCGGGGATGAGGATGACGTGGGCGCTGTAGAGCCGGGTCAGGATGGGGACGTTGCCAGCGAAGGTCGGGGAGAACCAGAACCCGGCCCCGCCGAGCAGCTTACCGATCTCCAGGTTGTGCCCGAGGGCCTCGAACCCCTCCTGGTCCCATTTGAGCACGGTACCGGTGAACAGTGCCAGGGTCACGAGGCCGAACATGGCCACCCCGACCAACCAGTTGGCCTCGCGGGGGCGCTTGTACGACCCGGTGAGGAACACCCGCAGCATGTGCAGTGCCGCGGTGACATACATCGCCTGCGCGGCCCAGAAATGCACCCCCCGGACCAGGCGACCACCCCACACCTGGGTCACCAGGTAGCGCACTGACTGGTTCGCGGCCTCGGGGACGGGGTTGTAGAACTGCACCACGATGATCCCGGTCACGATGAGGATGGCGAATGCCGCCGCCGTCACCCCACCCAGGCTCCAGGCCAACCTGTTGGCGTGATCGGGCACCGGGTACTCCAACGCCCTGATACCGAGACGCTCGTCGACCACGTCGAGCGCTCGGCGCGCCCTGCCCGGCTGCCTCGAGATGGGCTGGTCCTCGATGAGGGTCACGATGGTCCTCCTTCGGAGGTGCGGGTCGAGGGCGGCGGCGTGTCCGTGGCCGGATCAGGCCCGGTCGCCGACGTTGTGGTGAGTCCGCGGCGAAGCTCGGCCAGGTTCTGCGCCGGGCGGAACCGCAGGGCGAGACCGACCCCTGCGACGAGCAGCAGCAGCGACAGGCTGCCGAGCGTCCAGTCGCTCCCCGTCAGTGAGCCCCGTCCGGGCAAGGGCTCACCGACCACGGTGGTTCCCGTCTGCTCCCCCATTGCCGGCTTGAGCGCAGCGACAGCCTGCGCGATCGACTTCTGCAGGGTCCCCTGCGCCACCTGCGTGCGACCCGCGGTCAGCGCAGTCTGGGCTTGGCGCACGATGGCGACGTCGACCCCTTCCTGATCGGTCGCACTCAACGCCTCCTTGATCTTGGCCTCCGCATCTGCCACCCCCGCCGGGCCAGGATCATGGGCCAAGTGTCCCAACGCCTGCTGGACCATGACGTAGCCTTCCTCCGCGCCACCCGCCCCGCCGTGCGCCCACGCAGGACCTACCGACATGGTGGCCGCAAGGAGCAGTCCCAACGAGAGACAGATACCCCGGCGCACTGCGGCCGCGTGTCGATGACGCTGGGACGGTCTTGTGTGCGGTGTCCCGCTTGGGCCCACCGATGATGCCGGCCCCCGGCCCCACACCATGCTCTGTCTGTTCACCCTGCTCACCCTGCTCATCCTGTTCACCGGGCTGTTCACCGGGCTGTTCACCGGGCTGTTCACTGAGCTGTTCAGGGACGGACGGGAGGGATGGAAAACGTCGTCGACCGCATTCGAGGGTCGGAGCCGGACCGATGACCGCAGCGAGCGCCACGGCGAGGGCCGCATTCGGCGGACTGGATAGCGAAGAGTGGGCATCGTTGAGCCTTCCGAGAAGGCAGATCATGGTGTCACCTGGCGGGAAGCGAAGCTACGGGGCCGCGGCGGTGTGCGGCGGTCCTACCCCAGGTCGGCTGATGCCCAGCGAGAAGAACCTACGCCGCCCCGACCCCCTCCACAAGGGCCGGTGCCCCCTCGCCGCCGTCGGTCGTGCGCACGCGAAGGACCGCAGACACAGGCATCCGCCGAATATCGGCCCCGCGGAACAGACGTGACCACCACCTCGATGGGCAGCTTCTGTCACGAGTACCCCTCCTTGCGCGCTAGATTTCGGCTGCTGGCCGTGCTGACCGCTCATGGGCAGTCGGCGACGCACGTGCCGGGGGGAACGGTGAACCAGATGTCCACCGCGTACGCCCGCGAGGCCAAGACCGACGCCCGGGACGCCTACGTCATCGCCGAGACGGTGCGCCATCGCGGCGAACTCACACCGGTCGACGTCCCCCGGCGCTGGTGACGGGGTTGCGACTACCGGTCACCCACCGTGCCGACCAGGTCGCCGACCGGGTCCGGGTGACCAACCGGCTACGAGACGTGCTCAGCGGCTATTTCCCAGCGCTGGAGGGGGAATTCGACTACTCCACCCGCCGCGGAGCAGTGGTCCTGCTGGCCGGGTACACAAGACCGGGCCGCGATCCGGGGCCTCGGCCGTTCTCGCCTGACGACCTGGCTTCGGACGCAAACGGTCCGCAGCGCCGTGCACATCGCGTCGGCGGCTGTGGGGGGCGCCAACGCGGAGCACCCCACGATCCCGGCCAAGACGTCGCGGCAAGCATCGTCGCAGAGATCGCCGCAGCAGCCCTGTGGCAGCCCGACCAGTGTATCCGTGCCCTGGACACGCAGATCGGTGAACCCTTTCACGCCCACCCCGGGCCGAGATCCTCGAAACGATGCTTGTGAGTGTCCGGCATCGAAACCATCCTCGGCGTCGAGCTCATCGCCGCCGCCGGGGACCTGTCCCGCTAGGCCGCCGCCGGACACCTCACCTCCGCCGCCGGGGCTGGTCCCCGTCCTACGCGACTCCGGGCGACGCACCGGCGCCCTGCACCGCCCGATGCGCTACTCCCGCAGGCTGCGACGGGTGTTCTCCCTGTCGGCGCAAACGGCGATGATGCGCGAGGGACCCAACCGCGACTCCTACCTGAAGAACCGCGGACCGGGTCTCAAACACGTCCAGGCACTCATCGCCCTCGCCCGCCGCCGCGCCGACGTCCTGTGGGTCCGCCGACGCGACAACCGCGCCTTCACCCCAGCCAAACCCGAGCCTCGAGCGGCTTGACGACGTCATTGAGAATCCACCCACTCTGTCTTTCAGGGTGTCTGGTCACGTTGTCACTGGTGGCTCATGACCGGCAGGGATGTGCCGCGGCGGAGCCGCTGTTCTGCTCGGCAGGCCCGAGGTCCGAGGCGACCTGGGCGATGGGGTCCCTGACTGCTCCTCGCCCGAGCCTTGCCCTTCGGCGACCGCGATGACGTCACGCCGGAATTCGAGATGGAGTGCTTCGGAACGGGGGTCGAAGGTCCCTGTAACGACCCTGCGATGGGAGTGAGTGTGGGAGCAGGACAACCGAGACAAGGAGACCTGACATGTGGTGGAACGACGGAGTGGGTTGGGGCGGTATGGGCGGGGGTGGATGGGTCGTCATGGTCGTCCTCATGGTGGCCTTCTGGGCATTGGTCATCGGCGTGATCTACTTGCTTCGCCGGGGCCAGGCGACCAACGTCTCGGACACGGGGAGAGCTACGCCACCGAGTGCCGAGAGCATCTTGGACGAGCGCTTCGCGCGCGGAGAGATCGACGCTGAGGAGTACCAGAGTCGTCGAACCGTCCTACGCGCCACTGTGCGACGGTGACCACACGGGTGGTCGATTCCTGCCCTCTGGTTGCTCCCTGTCCTCGTGCGAACCGACGGCGGCAGAGCCGGAGTAACGGCCAGCAACGAGAGGCTTCCGCAGGGGCTTCACATGAGGTGCGTTCAGGTGCGGCCCTGCCCGGTCCGCTTGCGCAGACCTCGGGTCGTCGAGTCCCACGGTGAGCGTGACCGGCTCCGACGGTCTCACCATCCACCAGGTCGTCGCAATCCGGGAGGACAGGCACGGAGCTCGCAACCCGGTCCCCGGGCGGGGGCCCGGCCGGGGAACAGGGCTCGCGAGCGTCGGTCCGTCCTGACGTGCGGGCTACCCATGGGGATAGGCGATACGCGAACAAGTGGGCGGCCATCCCGCGGGCGGGCCACCTAGCTGGTGCGTCGTCCCGAGCCCGCACCGTCATCGATCCTTCAAGGATCCGCGTGGCCCTTGACGACAGGGCGCGAAGTCGAAGAGGTAGCGAAACGACGGGGTTGGGGCACTGCCCCAGTCGCGAGACCCCCGTATTCGAAGGAGCACACAATGTGGAGCTTCATCCAGGAGAACTGGGTCGTGATCATCTTTGTGTCCGCCATGTTGGCCATGCACCTGGGTCACCGCAGCGGACACGGTGGCGCGCGGCATCGTGGTGTGGGCGGATGCGGGGGTCACACCGAGCACCCGGACTCGTCCTCCGCCGAAGAGCCGCAACCCGTCAGCGGCGCCGACCGCACCCGGACACCCCTGGACTCGACACCTCAGGACTCGAGCCCACCCCGCGAAGCGCCCATGGCACTGCCCCCGTCGGCCGACCACCACCATTGACCGCCTCGCCTCGCGGAGCGGGGCCCAGTTGATCACGCCAGCCAGACCACACGAAGGGAACACCATCATGAGCCTGAGCAAACGTCTGGCCCTGATCTTCCGGGCGAAGGCTTCCCGGGCACTGGACCACGCTGAGGACCCGCGGGAGACGCTCGACTACTCCTATCAGCGACAGATGGAGATGGTGCAGCAGGTCCGCCGCGGTCTCGCCGATGTGGCGACCAGCCGCAAGCGGGTTGAGCTGCAGAGCCAGCAGTTGTCCGCCGGCATCGACAAGCTGCAGCAGCAGGCAGTCGCCTCACTGGCTGCGGGCCGGGAGGATCTGGCCCGGGAGGCTCTGACGCGCCGGTCGGCCGCGCAACAGCAGCGCGGTGATCTGGCCCAGCAGCAGGCCGACCTGCAAGCGCAGCAGGACAAGCTCACCGCCGCATTGCTGCGGCTCCAGTCCAAGGTTGAGGCCTTCCGGACACGCAAGGAGACGATCAAGGCCAGCTATACCGCCGCCGAGGCGGAAACGCGTGTCGGTGAGGCGGTCTCGGGCATCAGTGAAGAGATGAGCGATGTCGGGCTGGCCATGCAGCGCGCCGAGGACAAGACCGCTCAGATGCAGGCTCGCGCCGGCGCGCTCGACGAGCTCATGGCCTCTGGGGCTCTGGAGGACGCCACCGGGTCGACAAAGGACGACATCCAGGTCGAGCTCGAGCGGATGTCGTCGACGTCCGACGTCGAGGTCGAGCTGTCGAAACTCAAGACGGCTCTGCCACCGGGCGGGCCCGGGCCGAGCGCGTTGACCCCCGGACCGACCCAGGCACAGAAGGCGACGTCATGATCGTGCGCATCCTCGGCGAGGGACAGCTGGACCTGGGCGAGGAACACCTGGACGAGCTGAACGAGCTGGACGCGGAGCTGTCAGCAGCAGTGACCGCGGGTGATGAGACTCGATTCGAGCGTGACCTGACGCGGCTGCTAGACCGGGTACGAGCCCTGGGCCGTCCGGTGCCCGACGAGGACCTGAGCGTGTCCGACCTGATCCTCCCCAGCCTCGACAGCAGCCTGGCCGAGGTAACCGCGCTTCTCGGCGAGGACGGGCTGATCCCCGGATGAGTAAGAGCCGGTTCGAGCCCGATCGGGGCCTGACTGCACGGATGCTGGTCACCACGTTCCTCCTTGGCCTGCTGTGGGTGGTCTTCACGGTGGCGCTCATCGCGCTCGTCAAGAGCGCGGTGCTTGCCGTCGTGATTGCGGGCGGGCTCCTGTTCGCGCAGTACTGGTTCTCGGACCGGATCGCGCTGTACGCGATGCACGGCCGGATCGTGACCCCTGAGGAGGCGCCAGAGCTCCACGGTGTCATCGACCGGCTCTGCGCACTGGCGGACATGCCCAAGCCCGCTGTCGCGATCGCCGACGTCGACGCACCCAACGCCTTCGCGACAGGACGCAGCCCCGCCCGGGCTGTCGTCTGCGCGACCACTGGCCTCCTGCGCCGCCTCGACACCGAGGAGCTTGAGGGTGTCCTGGCGCATGAGCTGTCCCATGTGGCACACCGTGATGTCGCCGTCATGACCATCGCGTCCTTCCTCGGCATCCTCGCGGGGTTGATCACCCGCTTCGGCCTCTACGCCGGCCTGTACGGCGGTGTAGGCAACCAGCGTGGACGGGACTCCAAGCAGGACAACACCGCGTTGGTGCTGATCGCCGTCGTCGCGGTCTCGGCCGTGGTCTATGCGCTGTCGTTCCTGCTCACCAGGGCGCTTTCGCGCTACCGGGAGCTGTCCGCGGACCGGTCCGGGGCGCTGCTGACCGGTCGCCCCTCTGCGCTCGCCTCGGCGCTGACCAAGGTCAGCGGCGAGATGGCTCGCATCCCCACCCGGGACCTGCGCGAGGCCGAGGCGTTCAACGCCTTCTTCTTCGCTCCGGCGCTCGCCGCGGGATTCAGCCTCACCTCGCTGTTTGCCACCCACCCCCCGCTGGACCGGCGTCTGGGCCAGCTGGCCGACATCTCCCGCCAGCTCGGGCAGGTGGTGTAGTCCGATGGGCTTCCTGGACTCCCTCCTGGGCCGGTCCACGCCGGCCGTACCCGACCTCGACCAGCTGTTCGCGCTCCCAGCCGCAGCGGTGACCCTCCAGAGCAGCACCCGGTTCCGCCCGACAGGTGTCGGGTCGGTGTCCTTCAAGGCCGCCGAAGGCGGCGGCTTCACCGGCCTGCGCGAGCAGGTCGAGCAGCTGCTGGCACTCGATCAGGGCAAGTACCGCAGCCAGTCCGACCGTTTCGGCTTCACCTGGCTGGTCTGCACCACCGCAGCTGACGACCTCGAGGGTCTGGTCACCGACCTACACGCCGTCAACAGCAGCCTCGTCGACGCCGGCTTCGGCGCGACCCTGCTCTGCACCCTCATTGCCTTCACCGACGGCACCCAGCCGCTGGGCCTGGTCTACCTGTACAAGCGCGGCACCTGGTATCCCTTTGCGCCCACCGCCACGGACCGCCGCGACACCGGCCTCGAGCTGCAGATCAAGTCCGCGATCGAGCAGGACCTGCGCGTCGAGACCGACCTCGCGCGCTGGTTCCCCATCGACAACGCCCCCGGCCTGTAAACGCTACCCGTGACCTGCTTGCACGCGGCACGGCGCCCGAAGCGAAAGGCTGACCACCTCAGCGAGCCGTTGATCGTTCGCCGGAGCCGACGTCCCACCCTGACTCTGGGTCGGACGCAGGGGAACCGCTCATCCGCCGCTTCCCTCGACGGATGCTCACCGACCTGCCGGTGAGCATTCGCGAGTCAGATGTCCCCACCGCAGTTAGGCCGACCTCGAGGACCTGCCCGGACTGGCACGGGGTTGACCCTTTGGTGAGGTGACCTGTTCGATCAGGGAGAGGCACCATAGAGGGTCGGTCAGGGGGAGCAGGTGGTCGGCGTGCTGGCGGATCTCGTGCCGGACATTCGGAAGTCGTCGGGCGAGCGCGCCGGAGCGGCCGGGGACGGGAACGGGATCCCGGATGCCGTCGGCGATGACGACCGGGGTTCCTCGCTCATCGAGGGCCTGCAGTGCCGGCGCCCACCCGCCGTCGCGGACAAGGCTGGCGAGGGAGCCGGAGAAGCTCGCCCAGGTGTGGTTGACGCCGCTGCGGGCGATCGAGACGGGGAGGTCGGGCCGGGAGACCACTGCCAGCCACGACGCGAGCCCACGGTGGCGGCACGACCAGGCGCAGACTCCCTGAGACACAGCGCCCGCGCCCGCAAGAAGGGCCACAAGCGGACCCATGGCCCCCATGCGTTCGTCGGCCTCCGCGCTGGTTCGATACAGCGGCGCTCCGAAGGTCACGACTGCATGTGTCCGATCGGAGTGGGCCGCTGCCCACCGGATCGCGAGCGCACCGCCCATGGAGTGTCCGACCACCGTGGTCGGCTGCCGGTCCAGGTCGAGCGCGGCGAGGGCGGCGTCGAGGGCGGCCACGTGTGCGGCCGCGTCGTACGGACCGGCCGTGTCCCTCGATCCACCGAAGCCGAGCAGATCGGGCACGACGACGCGGGTCGATCGTCCCAGGTCGTCGTAAGGGGCGCCGAAGCTGTCGCCGGAGGCGATGAGCCCGTGCAGGAGCAGGATCACGGTCTCCCCCGTGCCGAAGACCCGCACCCGCAGGGGGCCGGCGCGCACATCGTCACCGGCCCCGGGTGCCCAGATCTGCACCGCAGACGAGCGTTGGTGACGCACACACCACCAACCGGACAAGGCAAGGGTGACCGCCGTCAGTGACCAGGCAAGCCGGCGCCTGGAACCCAGCTTCAGAGGTCCATCTCCCACGACGGGGTGAACATTCACGATCGTCACCGCGCCTCCTGGATGGGGGATCCTTGATCCTCGAGAGGACAGGCGATCGGGGTGGACGAGAGGGCCGGGATCATGGGGGGTCTCCTCGGAGCGTCAGGGCGATCCGATGGGGCCCACCGGGTAGGAGGATGCTGGCTTGGGCCTCGCCGCACGAGGTAACGAGAGGTCCCGGGCACAGCCGCAACCCGAGCCAGACCCGACCCGACCGCAGCCTCCATTTCGAAGACGACCGCGCGTCGTCCCGGAGGCGCACACCCGGGCCCCCTCGCTGCTCTGGGCCGCTCACGTCGGCTCTGCGCTAGCGGCGGGGTACCGGGCGAGGATGGAACGAAGCTGGGCAGCGAAGCGTAGCGACTCGTCGTGGTCGCGTTGCCAGACATTGCGCCCGTAGATCACCCCGACCGCACCAGCGTTCATTGCCTCGCGAGTGCGCGACAGCACCGTCTCGTCGTCAACCTTCATCCCGCCGGAGAACACCACGAGGGCGCGTCCGGCTGAGGCGACCACCGCCGCAACAGCCTGTTCGGTGGTGAACAGGCGGTCATAGGGCGCCTTGACGCCCTGCGTGACGGTTGGGTCGGGAAAGTTGACCTTGACGATGTCGGCGCCGAGCTCGGCCGCGGTGCGGGCTGCATAGTCGATGGCGTAGAAGCTGTCCTGACCTCCAGCGTTGTGTACCGCGCTGCCGCGGGGGTAAGCCCAGACGATGATCGGCATCCCGTACGACTCGGCGTCCTCGCGGACTGTCCGGAACTGGGCAAAGTCCTCAGCCTGCCGGGAGGACCCGACGTAGAGGGTGTACCCGACCGCGTCGGCGCCGAGGCGGACCGCGTCGCGGACCGAGGCGTTGAGCGGCGAGAACGGGGCATCGCCCGGCGGCAGTTCGGTCCGGCCGTTGAGCTTGAGGATGAGCGGCACCTGCCCGGCGTGGTCGCCGTAGAACTTCTCGGCGTTGCCCACCTGGAGCGCGACACCGTTGAAACGACCCTCCACGGCCAGACGCACGATGTATGCCGGATCAGCAGCGGGGGGGTTGGCGAAGAAGTCCCGAGGCCCGTGCTCCAAGCCCTGGTCGTAGGGCAGGAACATCGCGGTGCCGTTACCGAGGCCATGACCGTACAGGAGACGGTACAGCCGGGTCTGCTTCCCGGTGGGTAGCCCCCGCCGCAAAGGCGATCTGGGTTCGCTCATGAGGACGCTCCCTGGTTCGGCCAGATCGAGTCGATGATCGCCGGGTGGCCTTCCCCGCGGGCGCGGCTGTGGGAGCAGGCCCGCCACCGCTCGTCGACCATCCGCTGCCGCAGCTGCGCCGCGGCTGAGCCGAGACCGGGCCACCGGTTGACGCGGGTGACCAGGTGGAAGCGGTCCAGGTCGTCGTTGAGCCTGACACTGTCGAACCGAGTGGTCGTGGTGACGGCGTGCGTGTATGTACGGACGAGACAGACATTCTTCGCGGCCGGGGCCCTCTCCTTAGAGGTCATGGCGGTAGAGGGGGCGGTCGGCATGGACGTGTTGCTCACGGACACGGACTCTCCAAACTGTTGAGGGAGGTATCAGCTTTCAGGTACCTGGTGTCGTCATCTCGTCTGTCGCCCCGGTGCGAATTTTCTCGGTGCCGACGGGTTGGCACCCGACGCACAGGTGCCCGGGGGGTCCGCAGCCAGGGACGGGCTGCTTCGTGAGCGCCACCCACATGCTGCCCAACACCAAGGCAATGCCCACCCCCGTCCAGACGGTGGGTCGTTCACCGAGCACCACGATCCCGATCAGCAGACCGAAGACGGGGACCAGGAACATCCACACCGTCAACGAGGACAGCCGCGACCGTTGCGCCTCCACAAACCAGGCCAGCGTGGTCGCCGCGGTCGCTACCAAGCCCAAGAACCCCAGCACGATCACGAACCGGGGAGTCCACTCGATGGCAGGGGGACCCTCGACGACGAGCGCTACCACGGCCAGCACCAGTCCGCCGATCAGGAAATGCGCGGCACTGAGGACCACGACGTCGAGCCCCCCCAGGCTGCGCACCATCAACGTACCCGCGGTCACCGCGGCGGCCGCGAGCAGCGACAGCAGCGCTCCCGATCCGCCGCCTCCTGGGACCGAAACTACCAGGAGGCCCGTGAACCCGACCCCAAGAGCCACCCCGGCACGTACGGTGATGCGTTCCCCGAACAGCCACCATGCGGGGAGCAGGATCAGCAACGGCTGGGCATTGGCCAGCACGGCCGCCACCCCGGTGGCCAACCCGGCGACGCCGGCGAACATGGCGGCGAAGGCCAGACTGACGTTGACCAGCCCAAGGACCGCGATCCTCCCCCACGCTTTGACCGAGGGCGGCAGCGGTCGCCGCTGCCAGAGCGCGACGATGGCCAGGGCTGCGCCGCCGAGTAACGCGCGCAGCGCCGCGAACCACAACAGCGGCGCGTCGCGCAACCCCCACTGAATTCCGAGGAAACACACCCCTAGCGCAGCGGTGATCCACAGCATCCGTAACGGAGAGGGTCTGCCGGTCAAGGCCGGCACGCTTCCACCAGCGATCGACGTCGTCATCGACGAAACCGCGGCGGTGCATCGTCGAGAGTGAATGCGTTGGTGACGACCAGGCTGTCGGACCCGGCCTTCATGACCGCGGACATCTCGGGGATCTCGGGGCAGACCACCAAAGCGAAGCAGGTAGTACGACCGCGGCCGCGACCGAGAGCCAGGTGTTGTGTCCGGTGACCCAGCCGGGGCTCTGTCGCTTCATACTGATCCGTCCGCACGCCACCGCGCCGTCGAGGGGATCTTGTGCGCCTCGACACCCTGTCGGCGGTCACCGCGACGTCGGCTGCCGCACCGAACACGAGCATCCAGATCCGCCTGGACCTCCTCGGGCGCATCGTTGACGCCGCTTGACGCCGTCGTCGACCATCCCCAGCCGACGGCATGAGTCCATCAGATCCTTGAGCGTGGCTTCCTCGGGCTGGGGCAACGTCTCGCTGATCACCGTGTTGACACCCGTGCAGGTTCCCGTCCTCAGGGCGGCAACCGCGTCGTCACCGGTCAACACGACGGGCTCGACCCCGAACTGGCCCGGCTTCGTGACGGCGGCCGCTCCGATGCACGTATGCCATCCGGGATGCCGTCACCGCTGCAGTCCCGGCCGTTGGCCGGGGCTGGCGCTGCGGTCTGACTGCCGCCGGCTCGGGCGTGCTGGGCCGTTCCCAGGGCATCGATCTCAGCCGATTCGTTCACGATCAAGCCGGTCGCCACGACCGACCCACATGTACCTAAACGGTCTCGGTAGCCAAGGTCAGGGCCGGTTCCGCCCCGGTAGACCACGTTGTACGCCAGCCCTGGCCTCATCTGTGTTCCTTCGGCTCACCTGACGTTGGCGCTGACTTGACTGATCGGAACCGGTACGGGCTGGGGGGAGCGGGGTGGCGACGGAATTTGGCGGGATCTACCGAGAAGACACGTGCGCAATGGTGTGAGCAGAAGTGGTAACTGACCCCTTCGAACTCGACGTGCGCAGGGGCCGAAACCGGGTCCACACTCATGCCACAGACAGGATCGGTCTTCTTGTCCAATTTCGCGGGCATCTCTGCTCCTTGTCGCGGATCCCTAATCTGGCGAGTTCTCGTGGGATTTTGATGAACCGGCGAGTGGGGCGTCCGTGGTTCGTCACGTGAGGTTTGACTCAAGAGTTACCCCCCCCCCATCCGTAGTGCGGAAACGCTGTTTTCACGCTGCGAGGAGGCTGCCGGTCCATCCCGCAAAAGCCACTCCGGCTGCCAAAACAAGGAAACTCAACACGATTACCGTGACCAGTTCAATAAGGGACGGACCTGACGGGTGCGACTGTGCTGCCGACATCATGGTTTCCGGTGTGCCCTGACCACCGGGCGAACCCCCCGAATTGGTCGAGCTGGCCGCGGTCGCCTGACGGTCAGGTCCACGGGTGACCGAGTTGGCGGGCCCGGCTACCGGGACGTTCGGCTCCGCATGCCGGGACTGACTCGCCAGGGGAACGATGCTGTCGCTGTGCACGAGGTCAGCCGCGACCTGTGGTGGATCATCGGGTGTGACGGTCTTCATGCCGTGCTTGAGGCCACGAGCGACCAGCCACCAGTTGATGGGGTACGAGACGAGAAAGCCTGCGCATAGCGCGACCGACATGACAAACCAGAAATCAGGACTCAGCGGGTTGCCCGCGGCCGGGACGGATCCCTTCCACGGCACGCTCACCGCTGCCATGGCTGCCATCACTCCGTTCATTGACACCATCTCGGGCAGGAAGGTGCTGCGCAGTGAGCCCCGGTAGGAGCCGGCCATGTCCCGCATGAACAGCGCCTGGAAGATCGTCCAGCCGAAGCCGAAACCGACGACATATTCCACCACGAGATCCACGGCCGGAGGCAGGTGAAGGGGGGCGAGCACCGCAGCAGCCACCAGGATGCCGAGCCCGTCGCCAGCGACACAGTGCATCGTGGAGCCCACCACCTGTCGCCAAGGGGCTGCCACATACCTCGCATGAGTACCCGTCAGCGGTTCCCGGCACGCCATGACATAAAGGAGCGCCCCAAACAAACCCGTGTAGGCGGTGAAGAGCACGAAGCCCCACTTCATTACGGTCGCCTCGGGAGTCCGCGAAATATCGAAGGCCACGAAGGTGACCGCGAGCGCCACCTGGATGAACCACAGCAACACTACTCCGTTGAGCACATCAACCTCCGATTTAGCGTAGGACTGGATATGCGTGGCTGTACCAACGACGAGGTCGCCCGAACGTTTGCCATCGTGTCCGCCCGACTACTCCACCACCGTGTCGGCGGACTGGCCCCGCTGCCCTGCTGGCTCACGACTGTCCGGCACATGCTGATGGTCGGGAAAGACGGGGATACGAGCTCAACACCGCTGCGTCGGGCTGGCGACCGACCTCCCGAGACGGCAAGTGAGCTAGGCGCTCCGTTGGGTGGCCTGACAGATTCACCGCGCTGACGTGATTTCCCTTGAGCGGTCACAAGGGGTGGAAGTGCGCGCAAGGACATCACGCGGGGCGTCGTAACTGGGCCATGGTGATCCTGGTCGCCATGAAGCGCCGAACTCGTGCGCGGCACGGAGCTAATGCTCCCGGACCTCAGCGGCGGGCAGCTGAAGCCCTCGCGAACTGGCTGTGGTTTCCAACGTCACTGACACTACACCCGTTGCGCAGCGCCAGACGGACGCCGAGCATGGCGAACGGCAGGCAGCACCCTGCTGACTCGGCCGGGTCCGCCGATCGCGGCGGGCCTCTGGTGTCCAGTCAGCCGGACCAGTGCTGCGCGGTGCGGCCAACGGTCCGTGGCTGCGACCTGCTGCAAGGTCGAGCCGCTGGATGCCGCGGTGCGGGTGGTGCTGCAGTCGGAGTTGGTCGCTAACGAGACGTTGCCGACTTTTGCCTCGTTGATGCACCGCACGGCGGTCAGCGGGCTGCGGCTCGGGACGTCGGCGGAGCATCACCTCGACGGACCAAGGTCGGTGCAGGTCGCGATTCAGAGCCTCCCCGACCAGTGTCGGGTCACGATCACCGCGACGGCCGAGCCGAGCCGAGCCGGGGCTGTGGCTGGTGAAGTACGTCGCCTACGGCCGGTCGCCGGTTCGCTCGCAACCCGCGGTCGCCGACCAGGTCGCGGCCACACTGACCGCCGCCGAACGGTGGGTCGCCGTACACGGCACTGATGGCGCTCAATCCTGCCCAAGGCCTTGAACCCCGCCGCGCAGCTCGGGCTGAAGGGGCTGCCACGAAGCGCTCGGGGTTCACAGCCAGGCCGTCAAACACCTGAGCCCGAAGGGCCGATGTGCTCATCATCCTCGTATCACCGGGTACCTGGCCGGCATGATGACCTCGCACGCCCTGCACCGATTGGAGGCGGCCGGTCTCCGGCACTGCCCGATCACCGGCGTGGCGAAGGACCACTGGTCACCGAGCCACTTGATCATCCGCCCACGGAAGCGTCACAAGAGCCCATCGCGGTCGGCGAAGAGGGGCGAGGAGGGGCCAGCTTCACGGCATCTTCATGGAATCGCGACAGTCTGACAGTGGTTGGCACTGGAGACTCTAAAGCGTCACCACCTGGCCGATGGTCGGGTGGGACCGGTGGTGCACTGCACCGCTGAACCCTAAGTAATCAGCTGCTGGAGGAATCATGTTCATTGCAATCGCCAAGCTCCCTGAGGTACCCACTGAGCGGGACGTCGAGTTCCAGGCGTGGTTCGCATGGTCCAACGACCAACTCCGCGACACGGACGGGCTACGAGGCCGACGACTGCTTCGCGCCGCCGACGGCAGTTACACGGCGCTAGTAGAGCACGACAACGCCGAGACGTGGGCCGCCATGCACGCCACCGAAGCGGCCTCGCGCGTAGATGCACACCTTCGGGAGCTGGTCCCCGCCGAGCCTGCCGTGACGACGTACGAGGTCGTCGCGGATCTCTCGGGATCCGGGTCCTGCTGCGGCGGCACAAGCGGTCATGAGGGTTCACGTAGGCACGATCTGGCTTTGGTAGGTGCCAGCGTCGACGAGCAGGGCGCTGGCGGCTGTTGCTGCTGACAAGCCTGGCCGGGTTCAGCGTCGGGCGCGTCGCACGTTCACCAAAGCCAACTGCGGGACCGCGATGGATGTCGCCCTGCTCCTGATTCCGCGCAGTGGGCTCCTGCCCGCAGAGACCCGCGCGGGCACGGCACGATCGCTGCCATCCTGCAAGCCCTCACCGTAGACGGGGTTCGTCATGATATACCAGACGACGCGTCCGACGGGCCTCCCAGTGGTGAGGGCCTATTCCTCGCCCGCTCGTTCTGACTGGTGGCCGCACTCCCCCCGCGGTGGCGCGTGCGAATAGTCGCCGTGCTCAGGCGCCAGTCGCAGGGCCCGGGCGGCGAGGATCCAGAAGAAGTGCCCGTGGGTGACGACGACGAGGGGCTGCGGGCGGCGCTCGGCGTGGGTGTGCGGAAACGGGTCAGCCCGCCGGCCGACGTCGGCGGTGGACGCCGGGGGCAGCCGTCGCGCCGGATGTCCCAGCTGGGTGCTTTCTGGCTGATCTGCTCGTCGGTTAGGCCTTCCTCATAGTCCTCGTAGTCGTATACCGCAACCAGGGCTCGACTCCTTAGGCGGTGCGCGGGCAGCGCCAGCGCCGCGGCCTCGGTGGCCCGTTGCAGCGGGCTGAACACCCGTACCGGGCGTCGACCAGGCAGCACGTGTGCGAGCAGGCCCGCCAGCTGCGTGGCTTGCTGATCGCCGTTGGCGGTCAAGGCCACAGGGTGGTGCCGGTGTGGCGACCGGCCAGTGCTGGTGGTGGTGGTCGCCCCCATAGGCCCAGGCCCCTCGTGGGCCGCGGCCTGGCGGGTGGGGTGGGAGTCGCCTTCGGTCAATCTTTCGCTACGGCCGTCTGGTCGTGGTGGGTGCACCAGTCGCAGCGTCGGCGGCCACCGGTTCCGGGGTGGTCGTTGTGGTGGTTCTTGATCTCGATGCCGTAGGGGCAGTCGCTGTTGTCGTGGTAGACCGGGTCACCCGGGTCGGTGTCGGTGTAGAACGCGCCGACTCTCGTCGTGGCCTCGACCTCCGCCGAGGAGGAGCTGGTCGCGGGATCGTGCTCGTGCTTGGTTGCGGGATCGTGCGTGGTTGACGGCGTCGCCGCAGGCAGGCCGCCAGTGTCCGGCTCGGGGTTCTCGGCGGACTTCTCGTCGGTGTTCTTGATGGGGTCGAGGATGCGGTAGGCGAGGAGTTTGATGCGGTCGCTGGCTAGGGCCCAGATGATGGCGTAGCCCCAGACGAACGCGGCCCACTTCCAGCCGAGGGGGGTCATGAACAGTCCATAGACGGCGATGAGGGTCGCGATGGCCTGGGTGCCGATGACGGCGAGGAGAAGGATGCGGGCCGGCCGGATGGACCAGAACGGTCCGCGGGTGCGGGTGAGGAAGATGGTGAGGTGCCCCGCGACGGACAGCATCAGGTACATCATGGTCTGCAGGCGTGGATGGCCGAGGTTGAACACGCGGTCGCCGAGGTAGAACAGCCCGAACGCGGCGATCGGTCCGACGACGCCGAGGACGGTCGCGATCCCGAGGACGAGGCGCATGTTCCACGCTTCGGGCTGCATCTTGTAGCGGACGTTGTCGTAGGCGATCGACAAGATCGCCCCGTCGTTGAGCAACGCGAGCATCACGATCATGATCGCGGTGACGGGGTAGAGGTTGAACACGAGAATGGTGAGCGTGACGAACAGCAGCACCCGCAGGGTTTCCGCGATGCGGTAGATGGCATAGGAGTTCATCCGCTGGAAGATCTTGCGGCTTTCCTTGATCGCGTCGATGATCACTGACAGCCCCGGGGTCAGGAGCACGATCGCGGCGGCGGCGCGGGCAGCGTCGGTGGCGCCGGAGACGGCGATCCCGCAGTCGGCCTTCTTCAGCGCGGGGGCGTCGTTGACACCGTCGCCGGTCATCCCGACGATGTGGCCGCGCTGCTGTAGGACGTCGACGATGTGGTACTTGTGCTCGGGGAAGACCTGGGCGAACCCGTCCGCCGCGTCGATCGCCTGGCCAGTGGCGTCGCTTTCGGTCTTCTTCACGTCACCGAGGCCGGTGGCGTCGAGGATATTCGAGCCGAGGCCGACCTTGGCGGCCGTCTCCTTGGCAATGGCGATCGCGTCACCGGTGACCATCTTCACCGATACGCCCATCGCCTTCGCGGTGGCGATCGTGGTCTTGGCGTCCTCGCGCGGCGGGTCGAACAGCGGCAGTACCCCCAGGAACTGCCACTTGTCGCCGTCGCCGTCGGCGCGGGCCACGCCCAGGGAGCGGAACCCGCGGGCGGCGAAGTCGTCCACTGCGGTCTCGACGGCTGCCTTGATCGAAGCGGTGTTGTGGGCGAGGGCGAGGATAACCTGTGGGGCGCCCTTGCTGACCGTGAACGTGGTGCCGTCGGTGTCGGTGACGGTGGCTTCGGTGCGTTTGTCGACCGGGTTGAACGGCTCGAAGTGGGTGACCGTGTAACCCTCCAGGGTCGTCTTACCGTCATGGCCGTCAAGGCCGCCGAGGACGGCGCGGTCGATGGGGTCGTCGTTGTCGGCCCGGGAGGCCAGCGCCCCGGCCAGGATGACGTCCGTGGGCGTGACGGTGCCAATGCTGAAGGGGTCGCCGAGGGTGAGGGAGTTCTGGGTCAGGGTGCCGGTCTTGTCGGCGCAGAGCATGTCCACCCCGGCGAGCTCCTCGATCGCGACCAGTTTGCTGACGATGGCCTTCTTCGTGGCCAGCAGCCGGGCGCCGACCGCCATCGTCACCGACAACACCGTCGGCATCGCGACGGGGATTGCGGCCACGGTCAGCACGAGGGCGAACTGCAGGGTGGTCAGGAGCGGGTCGCCGCGCAGGACCGCGACGACCACGATGACGGTGACCAGCGCGACCGCGAGGATGATGAGGTAGTTGCCGATCTTCAGGACGGCTTTTTGGAAGTGGCTGACCGTGTGTGCGTCCTGGACCAGTTCGGCGGTCTTGCCGAAGTAGGTGTCGGCGCCGGTGGCGTAGACCAGCGCGCCGATCTCGCCGCGGCGGATGACAGATCCCGAGTACACCGGATCGCCCGGGTTGCCGGTCGCGGGCAGCGACTCCCCGGTGAGCGCGGACTGGTCGACCTCGATCTCATCGCCGGCCAGCAGCCGGGCGTCAGCCGGGACGATGTCACCCAGCCGCAACCGGATCACGTCCCCGGGGACCAGCTCCCGCGCGGCGGGGGTGACCCATTCGCCGTCACGTCGGACGCGCGCACTGACGGCGAGCTTGTCCTTCAGGGCGTCGATGGCGTTACCGGCCTGGCGTTCCTCGGTGTAGCCGACTACAGCATTCGCGAGCAGCAGCACGAGGATGATGAAGAAGTCGGGCCAGTGCCGGACCGCGCCGGACAGGATGACCGCGACTTCGATCATCCACGGGATCGGTCCCCAGAAGTAGGACAGGAACTTCAGCAGGGGGTTGGTCTTGTGTTCGGCGATCTCGTTCAGGCCGTACTGGGCGAGCCGTTTGGCGGCCTCGGCCTGGGTCAGCCCGTCGGGTGAGCTCCCGAGCAGGTTCTCGACCTCCCCCATCGGCAGGGTCTTCAGGTCGCGCTTCGGGTCTGGTTTCGTGCTGGGCGAAGGGTTCGCCTGGGGTTGCTTGGCGTGGGTGGTCATTCGGCTTTTCCTTCTGCTCGAGGTACCTGGGCTTCGACGGGCCGGGCTGCAGCGGGCTGGGCGACAACACGGGTCGCCGGAGACGGGCCGTCTACGGCGGTGGTGACGTCGGTCGTCGTGTTCTCGCCCCGGCGGGCGTCGCGGTTGGATGTGGCTCGCCGGAGCAGGGCCTGTTGCGCGCGGCCGGCGTTCGCCTCCTGGCCGTGCCAGATCGTCAGGGCGGGTTGCTGGATCGCGCGGCCGAAGGAGAACGCGACCGGCCAGGGCAGCAGGGAGTTTGTCGGGTTGTTGATCGCGGCCAGCCGGGCCGTGGCGAGGTCACCGGACTGGCCTCCGGACAGGAACGCGATCCCGGCGACGGCGGCGGGCACCGCCCGCCGCAGGCAGCGCAAGGTCGCTGCGGCGACTGCGGCGACCGAGTCCTGGGTCGGGCGGGCCAACCCCGGCAGGACCATGTTGGGTTTGAGCAGCATCGCCTCAAGTGCGACCCCTTGAGTGCGCATCTGGGCAAAGACCTCGTGCAGTACCTCCTCGGTGACCTGTCCGCACTGGGCCAACGTGTGCCGTCCGGCCATCAACACCTCCGGCTCGACGATGGGCACCAGGCTGGCCTGCTGGCACGCTGCGGCATAGCGGGCCAACGCGTGCGCGTTCGCCTCGATGCAGGCCCGACTGGGGATCGCGTCACTGATACTGAACACGGCCCGCCATTTCGCGAAACGGGCTCCCATCGCCGCGTACTCGCTCAGCCGCGGTTCCAGCCCGTCCAACCCCTCGGTCACCTTCTCGCCGGGGCACCCGGCCAACGGCTTCGCGCCGAGGTCGACCTTGATTCCCGGAACGATCCCAGCCTGCGCCAGGACGGTCAGGAACGCGATACCGCCGATGGTGTGTTGCCGGATCGTCTCGTCGCAGAGGATGACCCCGCTGATGCTTCTCCCGAGACCGGGCGTGGTCAGGAGCAGTTCGCGGTACGCCCGGCGGGTCGGTTCGTCCTGAGGGATCCCCAGCTCTGCGAAGCGTCTGTTGCAGGTCGGGACGGACTCATCGGCCGCGAGCAAGCCCTTGTCGCCGACGACCAGCTGCTGGGCGATGTCCACCAGCGAGTTCATAGCCGCAGGCGCCGGATCCAGGTCGACCCCTGTCCCGGTCGCTGCCCCGGTCATGGCGCTGCTTTCCAGACCCAGTCGCGGATCTCGGGCAGGTCCATGCCGTGCGTGTTGATGTAGAGGTGGTGCTCGACGAGCTTGTCGGCCATCGACTGGTTGAGGTAGTCGGCGGTCGCGCCCAGCTTGGGGAGTCGCTCGATGACGTCCTGCACGAGGTGGAACCGGTCCAACCGATTTTGCACGCGCATGTCGAACGAGGTCGTGATCGTGCCTTCCTCGGTATAGCCGCGCACGTGCAGGTTGCGGTTGGTGCGCCGGTAGGTGAGCCGGTGGATGAGGGTCGGGTAGCCGTGGAAGGCGAAGATGACTTGCTTGTCCTTGGTGAAGAGGGCGTCGTAGTCGCCGTCGGACAGGCCGTGGGGGTGCTCGCTGGCCGACTGCAGCTTCATCAGGTCGACGACGTTGACGACCCGCACCTTCAGCTCGGGCAGGTGCTCACGCAGGATCGAGACAGCCGCCAGCACCTCCATGGTCGGGGTGTCACCGCAGCAGGCGAGCACGACGTCGGGCTCGGCGCCGCGGTCGTTGCCGGCCCACTCCCAGATCCCGATGCCCTCGGTGCAGTGGACCTGGGCCTGCTCCATGGTCAGCCACTGCGGCATCGCGCGCTTGCCGGCCACGATCACGTTGACGTAGTGGCGACTGCGCAGGCAGTGGTCGACCACCGAGAGCAGGCAGTTCGCGTCCGGCGGCAGGTAGACCCGCACGATGTCGGCCTTCTTGTTGACCACGTGGTCCAGGAAGCCGGGGTCCTGGTGGGTGAAGCCGTTGTGGTCCTGCTGCCAGACGTGGGAGGTGAGCAGGTAGTTCAGCGAGGAGATGTCCCGTCGCCAAGCCAAGGCCTTGGTGACCTTGAGCCATTTGGCGTGCTGGTTGAACATGGAGTCGACGATGTGGATGAACGCCTCGTAGCAGTTGAACAGCCCGTGCCGACCGGTCAGTAGATACCCCTCGAGCCAGCCCTCGCACTGGTGCTCGGAGAGCATTGAGTCGAGCACCCGCCCCGACGGGGCCAGCCACTTGTCGCCGTCGACGGTAGCCGCGTCCCACTGCCGGTCGGTGACCTCAAAGACGGCACCGAGCTGGTTCGACAGCGTCTCGTCCGGCCCGAAGATCCGGAAGTTACGCTGCTCCTCATTCAGCATGACGACATCGCGCAGGAAGGAGCCCAGCACGAGGGTGTCCTGCGCCTGCACCGCACCGGGGGCGGGAACATCGACGGCGTGGGTACGGAAGTCAGGCATAGGCAGGTCACGCAGCAACAGCCCGCCGTTCGCGTGCGGGTTCGACCCCATCCGCCGCTCCCCCACCGGAGCCAGTGACGCCAGCTGAGCAACCAGCCGCCCGTCGGCGTCGAAGAGCTCCTCGGGCCGGTAGGAGCGCATCCAGGCGTCGAGCTGCTCGACGTGTCCCGGGTGCTGCTCGTCGACGAGCAAGGGCACCTGATGGGAGCGGAAGGTGCCCTCGACCTGCAGGCCATCGACCACCTCGGGTCCTGTCCACCCCTTCGGAGACCGCAGCACGATCATCGGCCACCGCGGCCTCGTCGTGACGCCGCCGGTGCGGGCGCCGGCCTGGATGGCGCGGATGGCCTCGACCGATTCGTCCAGGACGGTCGCCATCAGCTCGTGCATGACCGCCGGGTCGTCTCCCTCGACATAGCGCGGGTCCCAGCCGCACCCCCGCAGATACTGGTCCAGCTCCTCGGGCACGATCCGGGCCAGCACCGTCGGGCTGCTGATCTTGTACCCGTTCAGGTGCAGGATCGGGAGGACCGCACCGTCGGCGACCGGGTTGAGGAACTTCGTCGAGTGCCACGCCGTCGCCAGCGGAGCGGTCTCGGCTTCACCGTCGCCGATCACGCAGGCCACGACGAGGTCAGGATTGTCGAACGCCGCACCGAACGCGTGGCTCAGGGAGTAACCCAGCTCACCCCCTTCGTGGATCGAGCCGGGCGTCGTCGGGGCGACGTGGCTCGAGATCCCACCCGGGAAGGAGAACTGGGTGAACAGCCTCTTCAGCCCCAGCTCGTCCTGGCTGACGTCCGGATAGATCTCGCTGTAGCTGCCCTCGAGGTAGGTGTTGCCGACCAGCGCCGGGCCACCATGACCGGGGCCGGCGATGTAGAACATGTCCAGGTCGTACTTGGTGATGGCTCGGTTCAGGTGTACGTAAATGAAGTTCTGCCCCGGCGTCGTGCCCCAATGGCCCACTACCAGTGGTTTCACGTCCGACAGCACCAACGGACGTTTCAGCAGCGGGTTGTCATACAGATAGATCTGGCCGACAGACAGATAGTTGGCTGCCCGCCAGTACGCGTCCATCCGGTTTAGCAGTTCCGGATCCAGGGTTCGGGTGAGTGTCATGGTCGAGCTCCTTGCGTTCGTATTATGCGTCTGGGGCGACGCAAGCTGCGGCTGCCGAGGGGGCGGCGACGATGCCGGTGATGGTGATGGTGATGGTGATGGTGGTGGTGCCGGGTTCTGGCGCCCAGAATCGGTCCTCACGGCTGCGACGTGGGTGAGCACGAGCAAGTCGGTCGGCGCCGGCCGCGATCTCCGGCATCGCCGCCCCACAGTCCTTGTCGACCGCTGCTTCGACGCCCACCAGGCGCCCCTCGTCGTCGACGGTGACCGCGGCCCCCCGCCATCGCCGCAGATCCACGGCACCCGCCTCCACCAGCCCAGTGACGGGGCTTGTTCGACGATCCGTTGTGATTCGGGTGAGGCGACCACCCGCCGCCAATCCTCGCGGCCGGATACCACGCACGGCTCCAGCCGTGCTGGTTCGCGAGCCTGTGCACCTGATCGTGAGAGTAGCCATAACCGACGAACTTGCTCGGTCGGCCGAAGGCCGGGTCGCTGGGGTCGACGACGGTCTGGGTGATGAGGCTGACGATCGGCTTGGTCACACCAGCGTTGCTTGGCAACTGGATCAGCCAGTAGCCCATCAGTCCTGGCGTCTGCGCGACCAGGTCATTAAGCGGATACGGGCGGGTCAACGTGGAGTCCGATGCGCTGTCCAACGCGAGCAGGCTGACCTGCGGGCGTTGCCGTGGCAGATCAGCAGGCCGTTCTCCATTGCTTGGGGTGGCGGAGCCTCCACGGCCGCGCGGCCACGGCCCAACTGGACACCGCTGTCGGGCTTATCGCCGTGCTGCAACTGCTCGTTGCCGCCTAGGACAATCACCATCCCCACATCAACCCCCGTGTCTCGGCAGGACGACAGAACACGTCCGAAAACCCACCCGGTCAAGTCGAGCTCAGCCGGGGGCTCGGATCGCAGCGGGCAGCAGGCGGGGCCGAGCGTTCGCACGTAGCGAGCGGGCCCGTCGGGGACAGGTCGGCGATCGCGCGGCTCCGGTGGGGATCCACGATGAGGACTGGCCGAAGGTACTGGTAAACGGTGCGTCTTTGCGGCTGTGGGGTCCTTGCGGTCGGGCATCGTGGCGGCACAACCTCTGTCCGCCGACCACATGCCATGGGTGCGGAGGGATCGGAAACCAGGATTCGAAACGGTGGATGCGGCGAGCACCATGCTCACGAGATCGTGGCTTTACGGCAACGACAACGATTCCAGACCGGCAAGTTCTCTGCACTCTCGAATCTACTCTCGCGCCGGGCAAAGTCAAACGCCGTCATATCCCACAGCCCGCACCCAGGTCGTCGACCGATCGCTTGCGGACGCGGGGGGCCGGAACGGGACCTATGACCCTAGCCGCAGGGCGGACCCGAGGGCAGGCTGCAGATACCCCGGTGGGGTTTCTTCGCTGGGTGTCTCGGTGACCGTCTCCTGGTTGCTGAGCACCCGGTGGAGTCGGCGCGTGTCGAGAGGTTCACGATGAGTACGGCGGGATTCCTGGTTGAGGGACTAACGGATGGTGAGGCCTTGGCCACGGTGATGGAGACGGTCCGTTCGCTGGCGGGTGTGACCCATGTGGCGATGGATCTGGACACCAGCGGCGGGTCGCCACTGGTGGTGGTGAGCGGAGTCAAGATGGGGGCGCCAGTCGTGACCACGGCTGTTGAGAGCGCCGGCTTCAAGCTCCTTCCGCCCAGACGAGTAGAGGCGGGCCCGCCCGGGGACGGCGTCTCGGGCCCGGAGGGTCGCACCCGTCCAGCTGGTCAGAGGATGCTGTCGTCCGTTGGGGGTAGGAGGTCATGAGCGTGAGCGCGGCCCTGATCGTGGGGGGAGCCTTGGTGTTGACGGGGCTGCTGGGGTGGTTCTTCTTCGGGCCGAAGAAGTCGCGACTGGCCGACCTGGTCGACGGTGTTCAGGTCGTCGGGGTGATCGTCAAGGGTGGGTACAGCCCGGATGTTATCCAGGTCGCGGCAGGGGTGCCGGTGCGGATGCTGTTTGACCGCCAGGAATCTGGTGACTGCACCTCGCGGGTGGTCTTTCCTGATTTCGGGGTGAACCAGACGTTACCCGCCTTTGGCACGACGGCGGTGGAGTTCCTTCCGAAGGAGCCAGGTGAGTATGAGTTCGCCTGTGGGATGAACATGATCCGCGGCCGCTTACAGGTCGTGGGTGACAGCCCGGTCCACCCCGAAGCGGCCCACCGCCTGGCTGTGGCCGTGGCTGCGCCACCCGAGGGCGTGGATCAGCTTCTCGGGTCCGTCCCGGGCGGTCCGGGCGAGGGGGCCACGGGACGCGCCCCAGCTGCCCCTGCTGCCCCTGCTCGCGATGGCGAACCACGTGGCGAGGCCTCCGATGGTGTACAGGCCATCAGGGTCGTCGTCAAGGATGGTTACAGCCCCGATACCGTCCAGGTCGCCCTGGGGGTGCCGGTGCGGATCTTGTTCGACCGCCAGGAGTCGTCAGGGTGCTCCTCGCGGGTCGTCATCCCTGCCTTCGAGGTCAACCAGAACCTGCCCGCGTTCGAGACCACCGCGGTGGAGTTCGTGGCCACGACGCCAGGGCAGTTCGAGTTCACGTGCGGGATGGGCATGCTCGATGGCCGCATCCTGGTCGGGAACGCCCCGGCGACCCCCCACACCCCAGCGACCACTGTGTCCGGCGGCCCTGCTGCCGGGGAGGAGGCCGAGCGGAAGCAGGAGATCGCGGACATCACCCGGCGCGTCGTCCTCGCCGGCGTGCTCACCGCCCCGGTCCTGTTCGCGGTCATGCTCACCGAGCTCATCGGTGTGACCTGGGTGCCAGCGCTGCTGTTGAACCGGTGGTTCCAGCTGGTGTTGATCGCACCGGTGATGATCTACGCGGGCTGGCCGATCCACCGCACGGGGTGGCTGGCTCTGAGTCACCGCACCGCGGACATGAACTCCCTGATCACCTTGGGGACCATCGCCGCCTTCGGATACAGCCTGGTCGTGACCCTCGCGCCCGGGGTGCTGCCCACCCAGGTCCGAGAGGTCTACTACGAAGCGGTCGGGGTCATCATCACCTTGATCCTGCTGGGCCGGTTGCTGGAGACCAAGGCCAAGGCCGGCACCGGTGAAGCGATCCGTACGCTGATCGGGCTCCAGCCCCGCACCGCCCGGGTCATCCGCGACGGCACCGAGCTGGAGCTGCCCATCGATGAGGTGGTCGTGGGTGACGTGGTGGTCGTCCGGCCCGGTGAGAAGCTCCCGGTCGACGGGCAGGTGTCCGAGGGCACGTCCGCGGTGGATGAGTCCATGGTGACCGGCGAGCCGATCCCGGTGACCAAGGTCGCCGGTGACGGTGTGATCGGCGCGACGATCAACCAGACCGGGTCCTTCCGGTACGTGGCCACCAAGGTCGGTGCGGACACGATGCTCGCCCAGATCATCAACCTGGTCCGGGCGGCGCAGGGGTCCAAGGCCCCGATCCAGCGCCTGGCGGACACGGTCTCCGGCTTCTTCGTCCCGGCCGTGATCGCGATCGCGATCTGGACCTTCGTGGCCTGGGCCCTGCTCGGGCCGCCGCCCGCGTTCATCTTCGCGCTAGTAGCGGCCGTCTCCGTGCTCATCATCGCCTGCCCCTGCGCGCTGGGCCTGGCCACCCCCATATCGATCACTGTCGGCACCGGCATGGGGGCCACGTCGGGGATCCTGATCCGCTCCGCGGAGGCCCTGGAGACCGCCCACAAGGTGAACACGGTGGTCCTGGACAAGACCGGAACCCTGACCGAGGGGGCCCCGGCGCTGACAGACGTCCTGGCCGCCGAGGGCTTCACCGAGGACGAGGTCCTGGCCCTGGTCGCCACCGTCGAGGGTTCCTCCGAGCACCCACTGGCCACGGCCATCATCAAAGGCGCCCAGGCCCGCGCTCTTGACCTGGCCGAGCCCACCGAGTTCGACTCGGTCACCGGTCAGGGCGTGCGCGCCTGCGTGGACGGGCGATCGGTCCTGGTCGGCAACAATCGCCTCCTGAGCGAGGCGGGCATCGACCCAGCCTCCTTGACCGCCTGGCAGGAAGCCTTGGCCAGCGACGGCAAGACGCCGATGCTGGTGGCCGTCGACGGACGCCCCGCGGGGGTGATCGGGGTCGCCGACACCCTCAAAGACGGCTCAGCCGCGGCGGTCGCCGCGTTGAAGGGCAGGGGCATCGAGGTCGTGATGATGACCGGGGACAACCGACTCACCGCCGCGGCGATCGCCCGCCAGGTCGGTATCGGCCGGGTGCTCGCCGAGGTCATGCCTGAGCACAAGTCCCGTGAGGTCCGCCGGCTCCAGCAGGAGGGCCGGGTCGTCGCCATGGTCGGGGACGGCATCAACGACGCACCAGCCCTGGCCCAGGCCGACGTCGGCCTGGCCATCGGCACCGGGACCGACGTGGCCATCGAGTCCTCGGACATCACCTTGATCTCCGGTGCCCTCACCGGGCTGGTCACAGCCATCGACCTCTCCCGGGCCACGATGAGCAACATCCGCCAGAACCTCGCCTTCGCGTTCCTTTACAACGGGATCGGCATCCCCATCGCCGCCGGCGTGCTCTATCCGGTGTTCGGCCTGACCCTCAGTCCGATGATCAGCGCCGCCGCGATGGCCGCCTCGTCACTGTCCGTGGTCAGCAACGCCAACCGGCTCCGCCGGTTCACAGCCCCCGAGCTACCCCTCGACGTTCTGGTCTCCACCACCGACCCGGTGGTGGAGATCGGACGCGATCAAGACCAGGAGCACCACATGTCCGAGGAATCCCCCAAGGTGACCGACCCGGTGTGCGGCATGACCGTGGACCCCGCTGAGGCGGCCACGAGCATCACGCACGACGGTCACACGCACTACTTCTGCTCGAAGCACTGCGCCACGACCTTCGCCACCAACCCCAACGCCTACCTAGACGTGACCAACCCCCACTAGAACGGTCTGAACCCACCCGGCTCTTGGACCATCACGCAACGACCACGATCACCGATATGACGAGGAACCGACGCATGACAAGAAGTCAGATGCTCACGGCCGTCCGGATAGAACTCGAGTATCCGATGTCCCTCGGGATTTACGACGAGTATCTCAAGGCCCAACATGCGGTCGACTACCTTGCCGACCGGAGTTTTCCCGTCGAGAACCTCGAGATTGTGGGAACGGAGCTCCGCTCGATCGAACGCGTGACGGGACGCGTGACCCGAGGCAAGATCGCCGCGGCTGGCGCCCTGTCGGGAGTCTGGATCGGGCTGTTCGTCGCAATTACCATCAGTCTGTTCAGCAGCCGAACCCAGCTCGGTCTCCTCATCACCACTCCCCTGCTGGGGGCCCTGTTCGGGCTGGCGTGGAGCCAGCTCGGTTACAGCGCCGCCACCCGGCACGGTCACCGAGACTTCGCCTCGGTGAGCCAGGTCGTCGCCACCAAGTATGAAGTGCTCGTGGCCCACACGCACGCCGCGCGCGCCCGAGAACTCCTTGCGACGATCCCGTCGCCGACGATGACCTGACACCTGCACCCATTCCGGCACCGACCCCGACCCCGACCCTGACCCTCCAACTTCAGGAGATGATTTCCATGACCAACACTGATGACGTTGCCACCCTCCACACGCTGGGTGATCGCGGTCAGACGGTCGCCGGATCAGCCAACGATGTCCGCGGCCGGGAGGTGAAAGACAAGGACGGAGACGGCATCGGCAAGGTGGCTGATCTTCTGGTCGACGATCGCCAGGAGAAGGTCCGTTTCCTCCTGGTCGAACACGGTGGATTCCTCGGCTTCGGGAACAAGACGACCCTGATCCCCGTGGACGCCGTCACCAAGATCACCGATCAGGAGGTCTTCATCGATCAGTCGCACGAGAGGGTCGCGACGGCCCCCGGCTATGACCCAGACCTCGTCGACAACCGGCCGTATCACGCCAGCATCTATGGCCACTACGGCTATGAGCCACACTGGGGCACGAGTTACAACTACCCTCCACGGCTGGCATTCATGTACCCCCCCATGTCAGGCGTTTCACCGGGCTGACGCCACCGGCTGCTTCGATCAACGAACACCTTGACCCCACCGTGACCGTCGACCAGGATGCCGAGCGCGTGACCGGGGCCAGAAACTCGATCCGCCCGTTCTGTCGCCGATCCCGAACGCAAGGCGCCCATGGCGGCCCGAGTGCTTCTCATTGCTCGGCGATCGCGTAGATCCGCTCCCTCGAAGGGCACAGAGCGCGCGGGCGACGGCCCGACGACGTCGAGCCTATCCGCCGGTGAGCAGCCCTGAGGGCGTAGTCCGTGCCGGACGCTATCGGCTGCTGCTAGTAGAACCGCCAAGGCCGCCGGGCGGTGATCGGTTCCGAGTCGTCGCCCTCCCGGCGGCGAAGATGTCAAGTACCGGGTGATGAACCGGACCCGCACCCTCGGCACATCGTGCGAAGGACCTATGGCCCTGATGTCCCACCGCATCGGCCGCGAAGGTGGGACCGACGGGTCCTTCTCAACTGCCAGGAGGCAGCAGCACATGGTCAGCTTCAGCGGGTTCAGCACTACCACTGGCTTCAGTGAGGTCATTGCGGGCAGTCAGGTCTCCCTTGGCAACTACGCGACCTACCGGGAGGCTCAGAAGGTTGTCGACCACTTGGCCGATCACGACTTCGAGGTCGAGACGACGCAGATCATCGGCAGCAACCTGCGCATGGTCGAGCAGGTGACGGGGCGGCAGACCTGGCCTCGCGCGATCTTGGGTGGGATGGCCCAGGGTGTGTGGTTCGGCCTCTTCATCGGCCTGCTCCTCAGCATCCTCAGCACTACCTCGATCCTGGGGTCCATCGTCTGGGGCATGGGGTGGGGCGTTCTCTTTTGGGGAGCCTTCGCGGCCTTCGACTTCGGCCGGACGCGAGGACGTCGTGACTTCACCTCGCTGAGCACGACCCAGCCCACAAGCTACGAGGTGCTGGTGCAGACCGGCTTCGCCGACCGCGCGCGCACCACCCTCGCTGAGGTCTGAGCCGACCTTCACGTCGCGCGGTCCCGTGTCGACGGGTTGGAACCTACCCAGACTGCGCGCGACTCCTATCGGTGGGGAGTCCACCGCGATCTCGTGGACTAGTTCCAGAGCCGCCCGCTGACTGAGGTCGGTCAGGTGCGGCTAGGTTGTGGCATCGTGGGAGGCGACTGCCGGCTCCTGGCCGGAGGGACCGCGGTGATAACGGACCTTCGCCTCGACGAGCGTCTGACCGACGCCCACGTCGTGGGCACTGCCGGCCTCACCCTGATCCGACCTCCGGTACTCCACCTGGCGTCGGGGGTCCTGGCCCGTGGGGCGCTGACCCGGCTACAGGCCCGGACGGCAGTTCGGCACGCGCTGTCGCGGCGTCCTGCGACCCGTGGGTCTTCTCCGAATAGGTCCTGTGGCTCCGCCCCCGGACGTGGTCCTCGAGGCGGGGTACCTCTCAAGAGGTGACCAAGGTCCCGAGTCCCGGAGCCCGTGACGTCGTAGCGTTGGCAGCGCTGGGACCACAGCCCTTGCCGCACGTGCTCGGCCGTCCGCCGTCGAACGCGAGGAGCTCATGCTTCAGGCCGGACAGACCGCGTATGTCGCACCTCCGAGGACTCCCCGTGCCACCTGCAGGCCCTTTTCCCGCCTCGACGGGGATCGCTCTCGCGTCCGCCCCGATGTCGGACCGGACCGGACCGGACCATCCTTACGCGGGCGGCTGTGGCACCGATGGCCCAGCGTTGCGCGGCGTCTGGTTCTCCCCCTACAACACGCTGGACGGGCCGGCGCTCGTGGTCAACGACGTCTCCCCGAATGCGGACCCGCTCCCGCTCCACCTTGGCGTCCAGCAGCTCAACGAGTGCACGCGACCACACCACCTGTCTGCGCTGCCCCGACCTGGGGCCGACCGCGGTCGCGCCCTCGCCGCCGCCGTCACGGTCTCGCAATGAGCACCGCGACCGGTCTGGCTCCGGCGCAAGTGGTGGTAGGAGTCGACGGTTCCGAGCCGAGCCTGATGGCTCTGCGCTGGGCCGCGTTCATGGCCACCGCGACCGGCAGCACCCTGGTGGTCGCCAGCGTGTGGCAGGCCATCCCGACGTTCGGCCTGGTCGGCGAGGGCTGGGGTGCGCTCCCTCCGGAACCCGCCGGGGTATCTCGTGAGGCCTGGGTCTTGGACCAGGCCGTGGACAAGGTCTTCGGGAACGACCGTCCACCAAGACTTCACACCGTCGTCGAGCAGGGCAACACTTCACAGGTGCTGCTCGAGCTGAGCGCCGACGCGCGGATGCTCGTCGTCGGCAGCCGCGGCCGCGGCGGGTTCGCCAGCCTCCTCCTCGGGTCGGTCAGCGCCGCGTGCACCGAGCACGCGACCTGCCCCGTGCTCGTCATCCACGGCACCACCCCACCACCTCCCCTCATGGCAGGCA
>JALYVC010000246.1 GCA_030853445.1 Actinomycetota bacterium
CTCGTAATGAATAGGTCATCGGTTCGATTCCGATAAGCGGCTCCACCACGAAGGCCCAGGTCAGTGCCACTACGGCGCGCACGACCTGGGCTTTCGTCATCACGGCAATGCGGTCGAGCGCGGCGGCCACCGCATCCGAGGGTCTGACCCAAGACGCAGCCGCTCCCCGTGGCCCACCTCACGTCGAGAAGCCGCCAGTGCTCCTGGAAAGGGCTTCCTGCCCGTCTCGGACGCTCAGGCAGCGCGCGCTGCTCGATTCGCACAGTGGACAGCGCGCAGGAGGAGGAGGAACCCCACTCCGTACCCGAGCATGATCACGACCAGTGTCGCCACGTTCGCGGACGACGTGTCAGGACCAAGAAGCACCGCGACGACCACGGCTAGGAGCGCTGCCGCGACAGAGACGGTCGCGGCAACACTCAGACCCGGCTCAGCCGCGTGATGCCCTGACACCCACGCACTCTCCGACCGCTTCGTGTCCTTCGTTCTCAGGCCGAGCGAGTTGTTGAGGGGCAGCTCTCCGCGCTTGCTGAGGCGCGCCGTCAGCCCCATGAAGAAAGCGATGACCATCAGGCCGAAGCCGCCGGTCACAGCCGTGACAAGAGCCACGATCCTCCTGAGGTCGCTGCGGGGACTGCTGGTGAGCGGACGTTCGAAGAGCTTTCTGTCGAACACGAACCGCAGCGAAGACCACAACCCCCGGCAGTCAGCATCGGCATCCAGCCTACCGTTTCCCCTCGGGCCTCGGGCCTCGGGCCTCGGGCCTCGGGCCTCGGGATCCCGCCTCGGGGCCGTCAGGTGAAGTAGTCGTTGCGTGCTGTGCCGACTGCTGTGGAGTCCTCCGGAGAGGGTGAGGCGGGCGCGGCGATGTAGATCTTGCGCAGCGTCGTGCGGATCTCCCACGTGGTCCGGTCGCCCGCCTTCAGCAGGACGACCACGCCGGGGGCGAGCTCGAGGCAGGAGCGGCCACCCTCGGTGTGGAAGGTCAGCGTCGCGTCGCCGCAGACCACGACGAAGACCTCGTCGACCTCGACGTCGACGACCGTGCCCTCGGTGATCTGCCAGAGGCCCACGCAGGTCGCGCCGAGGCGCACGAGGGCGGTGTCGCTCGTGTGCGGCGTGCCAGCCTGCACGCTATCGGGGTCGAACGGGCACGGCTCCAGCTCAGCGGTGCACACGTCGGCGGCGAGCAGGCGCGGGTGGGGTGCGCTCATGAGTCGAACCCGAGCCCGAGGCGGTCCAGGGTGCGCAGGAAGGCGTTGCGGTGCCCCTGCTGGCGGTCGGCCCGGTCGAGCGACCACTTCGTGGCCGCGATGCCCAGCCCGGCCAACGGCTCGGGGGGGAAGGGCAGCGGGAGCCTGCGCACCATCTCGAGCCGGGTGCGGGGGGTGTCCTGGTCGGTGAGCCGATCGACCATCACCTCGGCGGCGAACCGGGTGGCGCCCACGCCCAGACCGGTGAAGCCGGCGGCGTAGGCCACCCGACCGCGACGAGCTGAGCCGTGGAACGCGGCGAAGCGGGTGCAGGTGTCGATCGGGCCCGACCAGCGGTGGCTGAACCGGACTCCCTCGAGCTGCGGGAAGGTGGTGAGGAAGTGCGAGGCCAGACGGGCATAGCTGGCCGGCCGCTCCTCGTGCGAGGCGCGGATGCGGCCACCCAGGGGGTACACGGCGTCGTATCCGCCGTAGAGGATCCGGTTGTCCGCCGTCAGGCGCGCGTAGTGGAACTGGTTCGCGAGGTCGCTCAGCCCCTGCCGGTGGCGCCAGCCGATCGACGCCATCTGCTCGGCGCTGAGCGGCTCGGTCATCAGCACGTAGTCGTAGACCGGCACCGTCAGTGCCCGGGCCCGGCGCAGCAGGGGGCGGAAGACGTTGGTGGCCAGGGCGACTCGCTCGGCTCGCACGGTGGCTCGCGCGGTGCGCACGGTCGTCCCGTCGAGCGCCTCGACCGCGGAGTGCTCGTGGACCTCCACGCCGAGCTCCGCGGCGGCCCGGGCCAGACCGGCCGCGAGACGCCCGGGATGCACCAGCACGCAGCCCTCACGCTCCCAGGCGCCGGCGAGGAAGATCGGTGAGTCGATCTCGGCCCGCACGGCCACCGCGTCTAGATAGGTCGCCGGGTCCTGCGCGACCCAGGGGATCTGGTGCTCCTCGACGGCGACCGACAGCGTCCCCGTGCGCTCCAGCTGGCAGTCGATGCCGAGCGCCGCGACGTCGGCCTCCAGCCCCGCGAGGTTCTGGGCACCCAGCCTTGCCAGCTCGTCGTACTCGCCCGGCCAGCGGCTTCGGCCGTTCTCCTCACCATGGGTCAGGCTGGCCTCGCAGAAGCCGCCGTTACGACCGGATGCCGCCCAGCCGATCGTCTGGGCCTCCAGCAGCACCACGCGGGCGCTGGGGTCGCGCCGCTTCGCGATGATGGCCGTCCACAGGCCGCAGTACCCACCGCCGACGACGACGAGATCCGCCACGGTGTCGGCCGTCAGCGTCGGGTAGTGCGCCGGGGTCTGAGTGTCCTCGAGCCAGAACACCGCACGACGAGTGGTGCGCAGGGCCTCCTCCACCAGGCCCGCCGCTGGCCTGCGTCGTTCGTACACGGTGGGCTGACTACGTCTGGGCACCCGACCATTGTCGACCCTCGCGCGGACTGCGGCTCCAGCAGTCCACCACCTGCGGTGGTGGCACCGACATCCTGGCGATCTGTCGCATCTGTCGGTGGATGCTCGACGCGGTGGTTGCTCGACCCGGTCCGGTCAGCCGCCGCGGAGGCAGTCGGCGGCCACGCGCAGGTCGCGCACGAGGTCGGCGTACTCCACGGCCCGATGGCGTGAGCGGTGCACCGTCGTGGGGCGAGCGGTGACGACGATGGTCGGAGCCGGATGAAGCCTCAGGCGGTCGGGCGCGACGAGCCGACGGCCCCGGTGCTTGCGCAAGCCGACCCCCGGCCCGAGCACGGCCTGGATGACGGTGAGACCGAGCAGGACCACGACCCGGGGCTGCACGATCCGCAGCTCCGCGTCGAGCCACGGCCGGCAGCCTGCCACCTGCCCGGGCAGGGGCGCCACGTGGCGGGCGGAGGGGTCGTCGTCGGCGAACCGGCTGTGCTTGACGACGTTGGTGAAGAAGACCACGTCGGGGTCGATGCCCGCGTCGGCGAGCGCCCGCCTCATCAGCATCCCTGCCCGGCCGGTGAAGGGCCGACCTCCGCGGTTCTCGGTGCGCAGGGGCTGCTCACCGATCACCATGATCTGTGCGTGGGGGAGACCCTCACCCATCACGAGGTGCGTGGCGGTCAGGCGCAGGTCGCAGCCGCGACAGGCCTTCGCCTCGGTCCTCAGGGCCGACAGGTCCTGTGCGCGGTGGCCCGGCTGTCCGCCCATCCTGCTTCTCCCCGTCGTCGACGCATCGGACGACCCCCTGGTCGGCAGAGGACAGATGGCGTCACAGGGGATTCGGAGCCGGCCACCCTCGGGATGGGAGAGCCGCAGGCAGCACGCCGGGGGGGGGGGGG
>JALYVC010000255.1 GCA_030853445.1 Actinomycetota bacterium
TTCTCGAGATCGCCTACGGCACCTTCGACGAGGACGACATCGAGCGCCTGGAGGACGACTACTCACGCTGAAGACACCGGGGGCGTCCTCAGTTCTCCAGTGACTCCGGCCCTCCGGGGTTGCAGCCAGTCTGCACCATCCGGCTGTCACTGACGGTCGGCCGCCACGGCTCGATGTTCCACGAGGCCTTGGCGGGGTCGAGCAGCCGGGCATAGACCCAGTGACAGTCGAACTGCGCGCGCATGCCAGGCTGCGCGGCGTCCGGCGCCAACCGGACGACCTCGGCCCATGCCTCGTCCTGGGGGGTCCCGCCCTGGGCGTCCCGGCCGGCCGCGGTCGGGAAAATGTGCAGACTCCGACCGCGAGCAGCGTTGACCCATCGAGCCTGGGCGACGTAAGGCGGCCTCACGCCGCTAGTTTCCTCGGCCGACGTCAACGCAGTGGCGGAGGAGTCGACGGACGGCGTCGTCGATGCCGACGGCGTCAGCTCGGCGACATCACGAGCCAGTGCCGTGGGGCTGCATCCCGCAACCGCCACACCTCCCGCGCCGGTCACGAGCACCAGCCCCAGGATGACGGCGACGCGGCGGCAACGCGGCTGGCGTCGTGCCTGGTCACACCGTCCGGGAAGGCGCATCGGTCCATGGTGAGGTATGCATCTGTGTCCGCGCTCCACGGATCATCACCCTTGGCCGTGTGCCGCTGCCGCGGTCACAGTGGGCCCCGGCGATTGGCCCGAAACGGATCGGTGAGAATGTCGGCATGACCAGTGAGACCTCGGTGACCGACGAGCCAAGCCGAGGGACCGGCGCGCCCGACGCACCGGTCGTGCCGGTCGTGCCGGTTGTGGCCACGGCGAACGGCCGGGTACGAGGTGTGTGGCGCACCTCACCAGACGGGTGGCGGTCGGCGGCATTCCTGGGACTGCCTTTCGCCGAGCCGCCCATCGGCGGCCTTCGGTTCGCTGCGCCCCAGCCGAAAGCGGCGTGGGACGGCGTACTCGACTGCACGGCATACGGACCCACGGCCCAACGCGGTGGGGATCCCGCGAACCAGGGCATCCCCGAACCGTCCATCCCGGGTGAGTCGACGCTCAACGTCAACGTCTTCACGCCGTCGCCGACCACGACCATGCCCGCGATGCCGGTCTTGGTCTGGATCCACGGCGGAGGGTTCACCGCGGGGTCCCCCGCGAGCCCGTGGTACGACGGCCGGGCCTTCAACCGCGACGGGGTCGTCACCGTGACGCTGTCCTACCGACTGGGGTTCGACGGGTTCGGCTGGGTCCCCGGGACTCCACACAACCGCGGTGTCCTCGACTGGCTGCTCGCACTCGAGTGGGTGCGTGCCAACGTCGCCGGCTTCGGGGGCGACCCGTCTCGGGTCACCATTGCCGGCCAGTCGGCGGGTGGCGGAGCGGTCCTGACCCTGCTCGGTATGCCTCGGGCCCAGCACCTCTTCCGCTCCGCTCTGTGCATCTCGGGCGCAACCGCCGACGTCACTCCCTCCCGGGCCGAGGCTTACGCGCACCGGCTGGCGGCGACGGCCGGTGTGGAGGCAACGCTGACGGGGTTCCGCTCGGTCTCTGAGGAGCAGCTGCTCGCGGCTCAGCAGAAGCCGGTCAGGGGCCGCGGCCGCCGCGACCCTTTTGCCGGGGTACGGGTGGTGCTCGACGAGGGCCTCCCCCTGGGCCCCATGGTGGACGGAGATCTCGTGCCGGACAAGGCGATCGGGTCCATCGCCGACGGCATCGGGGCAGCCAAGCCGCTCTTGCTGGGGGCGACCGACGACGAGTTCTCCAGCGCGCTGATGGGCTACCGAAACGTGCTGCGGTTCGTCCCTACCTCGTTCATGCTCGACCGGCTCGGTATGGCGCGCGGGCCACGGGCCGCTTACCGTGCGGGCAACGTGAGCGCGACCGGCCCCGGAACGGTCGCGGCCGTCGGCCGCTACATCACCGACAAGGTGTTCCGCGCACCGGTCGTCCGCGTGGCGACCGCGCGGGATGCCTCACCGACATGGGCCTACCGGTTCGCGCGGCGCTCGCCGGCGTCCGGGCTTGCGGTGCACTGCGCCGACCTGCCCTACTGGTTCGACTGCCTGGACGCGGATCGCGTCCAACGGTTGACCTCCGCGCCGCCTCAGCGGCTGGCCGACGAGATGCACGCTGCGGCAGTGCGATTCGTCAAGGACGGTGATGCCAGCTGGCCGGTGTGGACGCCGACGACGGGCGAGGCCATGGTCTTCGAGGAGCC
>JALYVC010000304.1 GCA_030853445.1 Actinomycetota bacterium
CCGGTGTCCACCGGGGCCGTCGGCGTGCCTGGGCCCCGCCGCCCCTGGTCAGAGCGACGACGCGGGCCTGGGTGCACATGGACGGTTTCACGTGAAACGCTGTGTGTATGGCCCCCCTCCCTGCTGAAGAGAACCGCCCGGAGCCTCACGGCGTTGCTAGTGCGAACGACCGGGACGAAGAGGTGCTCACCTCTTCACCACCACCGCCCGCGGCGGCCGGGGTGTTGTTCGGCGAACGCCTCGCGCGCGCCGAGAAGTATGTCGCCCTGCTCGCGGATACCGGGATCGCCCACGGCCTCGTGGGCCCTCGGGAACGTCCCCGCCTGTGGGAACGGCACGTGCTCGGCTGCGCCGTCCTGGGCGACGTGATCCCCGACTCGAGCAGGGTCCTCGACATCGGGTCGGGAGCGGGCCTCCCGGGGCTGGTCCTGGCCATTCGGCGACCCGACCTCGAGATCACGTTAGTCGAGCCGCTGCACCGTCGCGTGGTCTGGTTGGTGGATGCCGTGCAGTCGCTGCAGCTGGTCAACGTCACGGTGCACGAGGGTCGGGCCGACAGCTGCTGGGCGGGTCCCAAGGTCGACATCGTCACGGCGCGCGCGGTCGCCCGGATCGGCCTGCTGGCCCAGTGGAGCCTTCCACTGCTGGACGCGGGTGGCCACCTGCTCGCTCTCAAGGGGTCGTCGGCCCAGATCGAGCTCGACGAGGACGAGCGGTTACTGCGGTCGTCCGGGGCGCTGAGCTGGGGGGTCAGCCAGCTGGGTGAGGGCCTGCTGGAGCCTCCGGCGACGCTGGTGACGGTGAGCATCGGGCAGACTCCGGTGGCCCCACCGAAGCGCGGCGCGCAGGGTGTGGGCCCACGACCCGGGTCAGGTGGTCGACATCGCAGGGGTGGGAAGGCCTAGTCCCTCGGCGTACAGGACGAAGGAGGACGGGCGCCCCGTCTGGGCCTTGATGTTTCACGTGAAACATCAGGGCCTGCCCCCGGCGCGCACACGGAACGACACAGCGGGGGCCGGACAGCGCGGGAATCGGCATTCCGACCAGCCATGAGGGCAACGTGAATGTCGTTGTCCTGCCCAGTACCCGTTCCACGTGAAACATCTGACCCACCCCCTCTGCGGAGTGGTGGACGTTGGCCGCGGAGAGCCGAGGAGCCGGTCGACAACCTCGCCGTACGAAACTCATCATGACGCGTTTCACGTGAAACGGGGGCTAGCCCGCCGGTCCGGACCGGGAGCGCCCCTGTGGTTGGATGACGAGGTGAACTCAGGCACCTCTGCGACCATCGCCGATGACACGATCTCTCGAACGGGCGGCGGCCTCGGGTGGCCCGAGCAGGGAGAGGCGGACGGGCAAGGTCTCGGGTGGGCCAGCCGGCAGTACTCGCCGTCAACCGGTACGGCTCCGTCACCCACGCCCATCCCGGCCGTGACGGACCCTGAGGAACTCACGTCCAAGACCGCGGCCCCAGCCGAGTCGCTCGCTATTGATCCGGTCAGCGACGATCCGCCGGCGTCCCGGTCCTCCCCGACTCCGTCAGAGCACCCAGGCGTGGTCGCTGACCACTCGACACCGTCAGCCACCCGCACCGCTGCGTCGCACCCGAGCACGAGCGCTCTGGCCACTGATGCGGCCGACCGTGCGGCCGCCGAGCTCGTCGCCTCGATCCCGCTGGCGGGGAGCGACACCCCCCTCGCCCAGAGCCTTGCGACGGACACCCGCCGGCGACTCACCCTCATCGGCAAGCCCTTCCCCCGCCCGGCCCACACCCGGGTCATGACGGTGGCGAACCAGAAGGGTGGTGTCGGCAAGACGACGACCACGGTCAACATCGCCGCTGCTCTCGCCCAGTCGGGCCTGGCTGTGCTGGTCCTCGACCTCGACCCGCAGGGCAACGCCAGCACCGCCCTCGGTATCGACCACCACTCCGAGGTCCCGAGCATCTACGACGTGCTCGTCGATGACAAACCGCTCGCCGAGGTGGTCGTCCCGTGCGTTGCCGTGCCGGGGTTGTCCTGTGCACCGGCCACCATCGACCTGGCAGGAGCGGAGATCGAGCTGGTCTCGTTGGTGGCCCGTGAGCAGCGACTGACCAGGGCGTTGGAGGTCTACCTCGAGCACGCCGACGTGGACTACGTGCTCATCGACTGCCCGCCCAGTCTGGGTCTGCTGACGATCAACGCGTTCGTCGCGGCCTCTGAGGTCTTCATCCCGATCCAGTGCGAGTACTACGCCCTCGAGGGGCTGTCGCAGCTGCTGAAGAACGTCGAGCTGGTGCGCAAGCACCTCAACCCGGTCCTTCGGGTCTCGACCATCCTGCTCACCATGTACGACGGGCGCACCCGTCTCTCGTCGCAGGTGGCCGACGAGGTGCGCGAGCATTTCCCGAGGGAGGTCCTCCCCACGTCGATCCCCCGCTCGGTGCGGGTCTCGGAGGCCCCGAGCTTCGGCGAAACGGTCATGACCTACGACCCGGTGAGCACTGGGGCCCTGGCCTACCTCGAAGCCGCCAGCTCGATCGCGGCGCGTGGGGCCGCAGCTGGCCCCGTTTCCACTCCCACCAACGACACCTCAGGAGCAACCCCGTGAGCGAGAAGCGCCGTGCCCTCGGCCGAGGTCTGGGCGCCCTGATCCCGAGCAGCCCCAGCGACGGGGTGCGCCCCGTCGACGTCTTCTTCCCCGACCGACCCGGGCGTGATGCCCGTGACGGTGTGACCGCGGCCGGCTCACCCGGCTCGACTACCGACACCTCGACCCGGCTGGGGGATCCCAGCGCGACGGTCGCCGCGGTGGTGTCGGATGATGCCTCAGCCGAGGGTGACGACGCGACGGTGACGTCGCCGGGCGGCGCTGTGGCCCCTCGGGGGGCAGAGCCGGCGTCGGATGGGCCGCACGACGCGCCGGAGCTCGCGGCGGTGCCGGGGGTCTACTTTGCGGAGCTGGCGGTCAGCGCCATCCGCCCCAACCCTCGTCAGCCTCGCAAGGTGTTCGACGAGGACGACATGGCCGAGCTGGTGAGCTCCATCAGCGAGATCGGCGTCCTGCAGCCCGTCGTGGTCCGCCCGATCCCCGACGGTGCGGAGCGTGCGCACATCGCCCCTGGAGTCGACTTCGAGCTCATCATGGGTGAGCGCCGGTGGCGCGCGAGCCAGCTGGCGGGGATGGATACCGTCCCAGCCATCGTCAAGGAGACCAAGGACGACAATCTCCTGCGGGATGCCCTCCTGGAGAACCTCCACCGCAGCCAGCTGAACCCGCTCGAGGAGGCTGCTGCCTACCAGCAGCTGCTCGACGACTTCGGCTGCTCCCAAGAGGAGCTCGCGACGAGGATCGGCCGGTCCCGCCCGCAGATCTCCAACACCCTGCGGCTGCTGCGCCTGCCGCCCGTCGTGGCGCGTCGACTCGCGGCCGGGGTGCTGAGCGCGGGCCACGCCCGGGCCCTGCTCGGCCTCGACGACGCGGCTGCGATGGAGCGTCTCGCCCAGCGGATCGTGGCCGAGGGCCTCTCCGTGCGCAGCGTCGAGGAGATCGTCTCTCTCGGGGGCGACCCGGGCGTACGCCCGGCTCGCCGGCCCCGCGCCGGAGCCCGCCGCCCTCAGCTCGACGACGTCGCCGCACGGCTCTCCGACCACTTCGACACCCGCGTGACGCTTGCTCTCGGTCAGCGCAAGGGTCGGCTCACGGTCGAGTTCGCCTCGGTCGACGACCTGCATCGCATCATGGCCGTCATGGGGGTCAAGGTCGACGAGGACTGACCTCCGGCCGGAGGCCCGCGCCGACGCCCGCCGGCTTGCCGGCCGAGCCTGGCCCGAGCCCGGATATCCGACGTCCGGCCCTCATTCCCCCAGCGCGGGAAGTCAGCGACAATCAGGTATGGGCCGCGACATCCTCCCCCTCACCCTCGACCGCATGGGCGACCTGCCCGGCCGGTGCACGCGGTGCGTGTTCTGGGAGCTCGGGGCGGCGATCGGGCCCCGGGTCCCGATGCCCGGTGAGGCCAAGGAGGGGTGGCTGACCACGACGTTGCTCGACTGGGGCAGCCCGGGCCGCGTGGCCTACGTCGACGGCCAGCCTGCCGGGTACATCACGTTCGCGCCCGCGCACCTGGTGCCTCGCGCTGAGGCCTTTGCGACCTCGCCGGTGAGCCAGGACGCCATCGTGCTCATGACCGCCCGGATCGAGCCGCAGTTCGCCGGGCAGGGACTCGGGCGGGTGCTCGTGCAGTCCGCCGCCAAGGAGGCCCTGCGCCGGGGCGCGCGGGCGATGGAGGCGTACGGCTCGACGGCGTTGACCCCGCCCGGCGGGTGCGTCCTGCCCAGCGACTTCCTGCGGGCCGTCGGCTTCCGCACGGCCCGCGAGCACCTGGCCTACCCCCGCATGCGGCTCGACCTGCGCACCGTCCTGCGATGGCGGTCCGAGGTCGAGCAGGCGGTGGAGCGGCTCTTTGCACCGGTACGGGGTCTCGGCGCGCCGCAGCCCGTCGGCGCGGCCCACCGCGAGGACCCGGGGAGGTTCTGACGCTACCCGGGCCGGTCGTGCCCAGGGGGCCTGCCGGAGTGCACGCGGACGGCGCCGACCTTCGAGGGTCGACGCCGTCCGGCCTGTCGCTGGTGGTCTGGCTCAGGCCAGGAAGTCGGCGAGCTCGCGCAGCAGCTTGGGCTTGGGCAGCGCACCGACGAGGGTCTTGACGACCTCGCCGTTCACGTAGACGTTCATGGTCGGGATGCTGGTGACGCCGTACTTGGTGGTGATGCCCGGGTTGGCGTCGGTGTCGAGCTTGTAGACCTCGATCTTGTCGGCGTGGGCGCCGGCGATCTCTTCGAGGACAGGGGCGACCGCCTTGCAGGGGCCGCACCAGTCGGCCCAGAAGTCGACGAGGACAGGCTTGTCGTTCTTGAGGACGTCAGCCTCGAACGTGGCGTCGGTCGTGTCCTTGGTGTGGAGGCCCATGAGGGTCCTTTCGTGGTGGGTGTCGCGTGGATAGCACAGAGGAGAGGTCGTAGGAAGGGGAAGCGAGCCGGGTCAGCGGTTGGCCCCGGTGAGGGTCGCACCATCGTCGAGGAGGGTGCCCTCGGAGGCCCCGTCGGGGTGCCCGGCGTACTCGGGGTCGGGGGAGTCACCGAGGACGGCCAGGAAGCGTTCGGCGTCGAGGGCGGCCTGGCACCCTGACCCCGCAGCGGTGATCGCCTGGCGGTAGGTGTGGTCGACGAGGTCGCCACAGGCGAAGACACCGGGGATGCGGGTCGAGGTCGCGGCGTGAGAGCCGGGGGCGACCGACGTCCCGGTGACGACGTAGCCCTCCGGGTCGAGGTCGACCAGCTCACGCACCAGCTCGTTGCGCGGCTCGTGGCCGATGGCGACGAACAGCCCGGTGACGGCCAGCTCGCGGGTCTCGCCGGTGACGGTGTCCTCGAGGGTGACGCCGCTGAGTTTCGCGTCGCCGTGGATCGCGCTGACGGAGGAGTTCCAGGCGAAGCGGATCTTGTCGTTGCTGTGGGCTCGCGCCGCCATGATCTTGGAGGCGCGCAGCTCGTCGCGGCGATGGATGAGGGTCACCGTGCGAGCGAACTTCGTCAGGAAGGTGGCCTCCTCGATGGCGGAGTCGCCACCGCCGACGACGGCGATGTCCTGGTCGCGGAAGAAGAAGCCGTCACAGGTGGCGCACCACGACACTCCGTGCCCGGACAGACGCTTCTCGTCGGGCAGGCCGAGCTCACGGTAGGCGGAGCCCATGGCGAGGATGACGGCACGGGCGCGGTGGACGTTGCCCTCCCCGTCGGTCACGGTCTTGACGTCGCCGACCAGGTCGACGGTGGTGACGTCGTCGGTGACGAGCTCAGCCCCGAACCGCGTGGCCTGGGCCCGCATCTCCTCCATGAGCGCCGGGCCCATGATGCCGTCACGGAAACCCGGGAAGTTCTCGACCTCGGTGGTGTTCATCAGGGCGCCACCGGCGGTGACGCTGCCTTCGAGCACCAGGGGGGTGAGGTTGGCTCGCGCAGCGTAGACGGCCGCGGTGTAGCCCGCAGGTCCGGAGCCGATGATGATGACGTCACGCACGTCGCTATTCACGAGAGGTTCCTTCGGAAGGGTGGGCCGCCGAGCCGGTGCAGTACCGCGGGCGGGAGTCACGACGATATCGATGTCGCTCGAGGAAACTTCCGTAGCCGGACCTTTGTTCCCCGTCGGTCTCCCCCAGGGTCCGCTCCGCCGGGGGTGGGGCAAGCCCCTGTGCTCGTGCTCAGGTCTGAACCTCGGTGCGGCTCGTGCTGGACAGACGCTCAGACAGGCCGGTGAGGATCGCCGTGAGCTCCGTGAGCACCAGGACGGTCTGTGCCTTGCGCTCGTCGGGGACCTCCAGCACGGCGGCGGCGAGCCAGGACCGGCCGTCGGCGAGCTGGTGCTCCGCGCCAGCCGTCAGGGCCACGAGACTGACCCGTCGGTCGGTGGGGTGGGCGCGCCGCTCCACGAGGTCTCGGTGGACGAGCCGGTCGACCAGGGTCGTCGTCGCGCCGCTGGTGAAGTGGAGGGCCGTCCCGAGCTCCTTCGCGCTCGCGGTGCCGTGGGTGGTGAGGTAGCTCAGGGCCATGCCCTCGTTCAGACTGACGCCCAGGAGCCCGGCGAGCTCGCGGACGTACCCCTCCCAGGCCAAGGTGAAGCGACGAAACACACCGAGGAGGTCAGGCAGCTCCTGCATGTCGGTCCTCTCACCTCTTGCTCGCACGGGGCCGCGCCGATGTCCCTTGGACACCAAGACAGTCATACCACCAGCTCGCGCCCAGGCGACCCGAAAGGTGTCCGGCGGTCACCCGCTGACGCGGACCTCGGCCACCTGGGCGCGGAAGCCACCCTCGCCGTCGGGGGCGAGCTTTGTGAACCACAAAATGACCAGCTGCCCCTTGGCGCCTCCGGGGGGTGCCGTGAAGGTCACGGTGCCGTCGGTGCCGATGGAGGTGCCGATCGAGGTCGCGCCGTCGAGGGACTCGCGGCTGGCGACATAGGCCGTGAGGTCGGACCCTCCGCGCAGGTCGACCTGCACCTGCTTGACCGTCGCCTGCTGCCCGAGGTCGAGGATCAGTCCGATGCCCGTCTTGGCGAGGCCACCGAAGGGCGCCGAACGGTAGGTCTGGGACCGCCACATCGTCGCACTGTCACCGTCGAACGACCGGGGGGTCGAGGCGTTGCCCTCCTGGTTGTCGCCCTGGGGGTCCCAGGCCTGGGCCTGCACGATGCCGATGGGCGTGAGTGCAGTCGTGGGCGCCGGCGGGGTCGTCGTGGTCGAACCCGTGGTCGAACCCGTGGGCGTGGGCACCGCCGCAGGCGTACTGCTCGTCGTGGCCGCCGCAGCCGGGGTCGAGGAACGGCCGATGCGCGACACCCCGAAGATGCCGAGGACGGCCGCGACGATGACGAGCGCCGCGACGGCGGCCAGGGCGGTGCCTGTGTGGTCGCGTGAGGGGGCGGCCGCGGTGCGTCGGCCCCCCAGCGGGAGGGCCGGCTCGAGGTCGTCGTCGCTCTCCTCGAGCGTGTCGCTGAGCCTGACGTGCGCGGTCATGCGCAGCCGGTCCTGCGTGCGCAGGTCTGCCGGTTGACGCTCCCCGCTCGGTGAGCCGCGGTCCGCCGGCTCGAACCATCCGCTGGCGGCTGGGTCGGAATCCTGCGCGACCTCGAGACCACGCAGCGAGCCCAGGTCGAGCGAGTCGGTGTCGGACGCATCCGACGGCCCGTCTCCGAGGTCCGCGCTCGTGGTGATGGCCTCACTTTCCTGAGGGCCAGGCGTGGCGCGCTCCCCGGCTCTTGCTGGGAGGTCAGGGTCAGCGCTCCCCAGGCGCATGCCCAGCACGGTCTGACCTTGGGTCGCCCGCGTGGGTGCCTGCTCCGCGCAGGACGCGGGCGTCGCCACCTTCTCGGTGGAGGAGGACGGCGGGGGCGCCGACGCCGGCGACACCGGCGACACCGGCGACACCGGCGACACTGATGCGGCGGCCACGGCCGAGGGCCGCACGAGGGCTGCGGGGTCGGCGGCGCTGGCCCACGGCGCGATCTGGCGGGCCAGGTCACCGGGGGTGAGGGGACCACGGGTCTGCGATGCGGGGCCCGGTGTCGCGGAGGCACCGGCCGTGGCGAGCGTGAGCCGGGTGATGGTGTCGAGGTCGGCGGGCACCCCGGCGGTGATCTCGGAGGCAGCCACGATGCCCCCGACCACCGACGGTGCTGCCGGCAGGCCGTCGTGCGGCCCGACGGGCGTGGTGAGGGGCCAGTGGCCGGTGAGTGCGGCGTACGCGAGGGCGACGAGGCCGACGGTGTCGTCTCGGGAAGCCTGAGCGCCGCCGACGTCGTCGAGGCCCAGGAGGGCGCCCTCTACGGCGAGCCCGCGCACCGTGACCGCGCCGTCCTCGAGGCGCAGGAGCGCGCGAGGGCCGAGCACGC
>JALYVC010000314.1 GCA_030853445.1 Actinomycetota bacterium
CCACGGCCTGCGCCAGCCGACCACCTCAGCGCCGGACAACGACTCGTCCGACCACCGCAGGGCGGTGCGGTGGTGCGCCGACGCCGAGTTGACGGCATACAGCAGCACGTTGGTGTCAACGATCTTCATCGTCCTCAGCGGCCCTGTTCGAGCTTGGCCACCAGGGCCTTGTCCTCGAGGTCTGAAGCCAGGCGGTTGGCCTGCGGGAGGAAGGCTAGCGGCGCGACAGCTCGACGACCGGAATGACCCGGGTAGTTTTCTCCTGGTAGGACCGAAATCCCTCGGATGCCGCCGTGAACCGCGCCCACGCCGCATCCCGCTCGTCGCTCTCGAGGACGCGGGCGCGCACCTCGATGACGCCCTCACCCGGCGCCTCGACTGTGACCTCGGGGTACGCCCGCAGGTTGTGGTACCAGTCGGGGTTGTCAGGTGCGCCAGCCTTGGAGGCCGCGATGAGCCAGGCACCGTCATCGGTCGGGAGGGCCGCGAGCGGGGTGACCCGCTCCGTCCCCGTCTTCGCGCCGCGGTGGTGGACCAGGACGAGGCCGCGACCGAAACCCATCGTCTCGACCGTCCCGTCGTTGGCCCGGAACTCGTCGATGATCTGCTGGTTCCAGTCGGGCATGGGCGGTTCTTCCTTCCGGTGAGATGGTGCAGGTTCCGGCCGTCGCCGACTCCGTGGAAGGAGTCAACCACTGCACCAGTCGTGCCCGTCAAGCCTTCGCCTCGCAGGCCGCTTGCCCTCGACCCCGCCGGCTACGTCTCCTGCAGCAGGTCGCGGGCAGCATCTCGGATCTCCGTCAGGACGGACACGCGGCGAGTATCCCGCGCCGATCCTGACGAGGTTGGCTAGGGTCGCTTCTGTACACGCGGCCCGACGGGCTTCCTCCAGGACACGCCCCCACCCGCACGATGACTTCGTGCTGCCCGGGGGCCTGACCTGTGACGCTCTTCCGCACTACCGCCGGGGCCTTCTCTCCGGTGGAGCAAGGCCTCGTCGCGCGGCTGGTGACCGAGATGCGAGTCAAGGCAGGACGCACCCCCAGCCCCGGTGAGCGGCTGTCGTGGGAGCGCAGCCTGCCGACCCTCGCCGCCGACCTCGTCACCGCCGGCCTCGGCGATGTCGAGATGCTCATCGAGTACCAGCTGCCCCTGACCAGCAAGCGCGCCGACGTCGTCCTCGCCGGGCAGCACCCGACGACAGGCGGCCCGTCGTACCTCGTCGTCGAGCTCAAGCAGTGGAGCGACGCCGAGCTCTTCGAGGGCGACGACGCCCTCGTGACCATCCGGGCGTATGGCGCCCGACCAGTCACCCACCCCGTCCTGCAGGTCCGGGGCTACTGCGACTACCTGCTCGACTTCACCGCCGCCCTCGCCGACGAGCCCGCGGCCCTGGCGGGAGTCGCCTACCTGCACAACGCGACCGACTCGGGAGTCGCCGACCTCCTTCGCATGGCGCCCGACCAGCACGGGCGCCTCTTCACCGGGCAGCGCCGTGGCGACTTCGTCGCGTTCCTCCGCTCGCGCTTCGCGAGCAGGGTCGACGGCACGCCGTACGGCGACGCGCTGCTGGGCAGCCGCATCACGCCCTCCCGGCAGCTGTTGCAGGTCGCGGCCGAGGAGGTGCAGCAACGGGAGATGTTCGTGCTGCTGGCCGAGCAGATGGACGCCTTCCACCACGTGCTGCACGCGGTCGACCGGGCGCGACGGGAAGACTCGAAGTCGGCCGTCGTCATCACCGGCGGGCCGGGCAGCGGCAAGAGCGTCATCGCTTTGTCGTTGCTCGGCGAGCTGTCGCGGCAGGGACGCTCCGTGCTGCACGCGACGGGCTCGCGGTCCTTCACCCAGACGCTGCGCAAGGTGGCCGGTGCGCGAGCGCCGCGGGTGCAGAAGATGTTTCAGTACTTCAACTCGTTCATGTCGGCTGAGCCCAACGACCTCGACGTGCTCATCCTCGACGAGGCCCACCGCATCCGCGAGACCTCCGTCAACCGGTGGACCAGGGCCGAACAGCGCACCGGCCGCCCGCAGATCGACGAGCTCTTCGCGGCAGCAAGGGTGCCCGTCTTCCTGCTCGACGAGCACCAGGTCGTGCGCCCGGGCGAGCTCGGCACCGTCGACGACATCGAGAAGCACGCAGCGCAACTCGGGATCATGGTGGAGCGGATCAGCCTCGACGAGCAGTTCCGCTGTGGCGGGTCGCAGGCCTACGTCACCTGGATCCAGCGGCTGCTCGGGCTCGAGCCCGGCGGCCCCATCCCCTGGCCGGGCGACGACCACTTCAGCGTGGAGGTCGTCGACTCCCCGGCAGAGCTGGAGCACGTGCTGGCGACCAAGCACCAGCAGGGGTATGGCGCCCGGATGGCCGCCGGATACTGCTGGCCCTGGAGCGACCCGGGCCGCGACGGCACGCTCGTACCCGACGTATCCATCGGCGGGTGGTCGCGGCCGTGGAACCTCAAGGGCGACCGGTCGGTGGGCGGCGCCCCCGCCGCCGCGCTGTGGGCGACGGACCCGGCCGGCTTCGGGCAGGTCGGGTGCGTCTACACCGCGCAGGGCTTCGAGTACGACTTCGCCGGCGTCATCATCGGGCCCGATCTCGTGTGGCGAGAGGGGCGCTGGGTGTCTCTGCGGAGCGCCAACCGCGACCCCGACTTCAGGAACCGCACCACGGTCTCGGACGCCGACTTCGACCGGCTGGTGCGCAACGTCTACAAGGTGCTGCTCACGCGCGGGATGCAGGGGGTGAGCATCTACTCGACCGACGCACAGACCAACGACTTCCTCCGCAGCCTTTTGAGCTGACCACGCTCGGAGCGCGACAACGACTGGCTTCCGTCCGGACAGGCCACCCGCCGTGCCTTACGAAAGGCAGGCCACATGGCCAGTTTCGTCATCGCGACCGGCGCCCCCTTCGTGCCCTCCCACTGGCGTCTCGCGGTCCAGCATCAGGTGTGGGACATGACGAAGGGGCCCAACATCGCAGAGGGGGACGACGCCTACTTCTGGGCCTTGGGCGCAAGTCTGCTCGGTCGGGTACGGGTCACCGAGGCCACCCGACCGATCCACAGCGGCGACCGTCTCCCGTGGGAGGACGCCAAACAGACGAACTACACCAAGCGGTTTCGGTTCGAGGTCCTGTCTGACCGACCGACCACCAGCCGACCTGGAGCGAGCTCACTGCTCGCACGGGGATCAGGGCGTTCGCCAACTCCAAGCCGCGAGTGGTGCACCCGGCCGGAGAAGACTGGCTCGCGGCGCAATTCGCTTGACGGAATTCACCCAGAAACTGGGGCACCGCCCGTCTTGACCGGCAAGGTAGAACCCCCGCCGACCGATCGATGACGAGTCGAGATGCTGGTGCCCACCCCGTCTCCTTGTTCTCACGCCGCGGGAAAGTGCGCGAGCAGGGCTCTGGTGGTCGCCTGGACCTGCCCACCCAGCAAGGGCCAGTCAGCATCGACGAAGCACAGGACTCCATGGACCGGCACGTCGACGACCTCAGCAACGAGGGCCGTCTGCTTGAGCACCCCATCGACGGTCTTGGTGGCGTCGCGTCGCCCGACCATCAGCTTCTCGACGCGCGCCTTGACGATTCCTCCCTCGACCTTCAACGCGGGCCTCCCCCGGTATCGCTTGGCATCGATCACCCACACCCCGCGTGCCGTCACGACGAGGTGGTCGATGTTGGCCTTTGTGCCGGGGATCCGGCGATCGTGGAGGGCGACCAAGAAGTCGCCCACGAGGCCGTCGAGCCGCGCGCCGAGCCGCTCCTCACCAATGGCGCCGCGGTCCCACGCCTTGGTCGTCTGCTTCTCGTCAGACAGGGCGACGGCGAGCCCGCCCAGCCGGCCCCACGTCGACCGCAGCTTTGCTTCGTCGTTCGCCTGGCGACGCTCGTACTCGCAGCGGGCAGAGGCACCGGCCGCGTTGACGGCGGGCCGCTCTGGCGGGACTAAGGCCGGGACGACAGGCTCCCCCGCGGCCGCCACTACCTCGAGATCGCCGGCATCCGGGGCGCAGGCGAGGCATCTGACTGCCTTGAGGGCCTTCTCGTACACGGCGTGCTCGCCGGCGGGCAGGGCACGAGCGCAGGAACGGCACACGCCTGAATAGCGCAGATCATGCCTGATCGCGTCGCCCGACCTGGTTAGCTGACGCCCATGGCGGAGAACCGGGGGGTCATCGAGGGGCTCTATGAGTCCCTCATCACGCAGGAGCTCGCGGCGCGCCTCTCGTCTCGAGGCGACCTCGTGCCCGACGAGCACGGGGTCAACGACGCCGACCAGCCTGAGGTCTTCGCCCGGCACATCCGCGACGTCGCCCGGCGTGCCTTGACAGCCGAGCGCGACCCCGACCGCCGGGTGGCCCTGGCCAACCGCCTGCTCGCCGTCCTCGACGATCCGACCGCCGAGATCGTGCGCCCCCGACAGCTGTTGTCGGCCGTCCGACCGACCGCGCCAGGGCGCCTGCCCTTTGACACCCGCCGCCCCGCCACTCCCCTCTCCGACAGCTCCCTGCTCACCAACGCCGCCGGCGAGCCGGGCATCGGCGCCGAGGTACGCGCCGAGCTGTCCAGCGCCGACGGTGTCGACGCGATCATCGCCTTCGTCAAGTGGTACGGCTTGCGGGTCATCGAGCCCGAGCTCCAGCTGCTGGTCGCGCGGGGGGTCCCGCTGCGCATCATCACCACGACCTACATGGGCGCGACCGAGCGGCAGGCGCTCGACCGCCTGGTCCGCGACCTCGGGGCTCAGGTCAAGATCCAGTACGACGCCAAGCGCACTCGCCTCCACGCCAAGGCCTGGCACTTCCGGCGGGACACCGGCTTCGACACGGCCTACGTCGGGTCGTCCAACCTGTCGCGGGCCGCCCTCCTCGACGGCGTCGAGTGGAACGTGCGGCTCTCGTCGGTCGCGACCCCCGCGGTGCTGGAGAAGTTCTCGGCGACCTTCGAGAGCTACTGGGCCGACTCGACCTTCGAGAGCTACGACCCCGAGCGCGACGGCGACCGCCTCGACGACGCGCTGGCCCAGGCCCGACAGGGCGGCACCGGCACCTCGTCACAGACTTTGGCCCTCTCAGGTCTCGAGGTGACGCCCTACCCCTACCAGACCGAGATGCTCGAGCAGCTCGACGTCGAGCGCCTGGTGCACGAGCGACACCGCAACCTGCTCGTGGCCGCGACCGGCACCGGCAAGACGGTCGTTGCCGCGCTCGACTACCGCGAGCTCTGCGCCCGCGCAGGGCGCCGACTGCGGCTGCTCTTCGTGGCCCACCGCAAGGAGATCCTCACCCAGTCGCTGCGCACCTACCGCGAGGTGCTGGCCGACGCGAGCTTCGGCGAGCTGTACGTCGACGGTGCCCGCCCCGAGCGCTGGCAGCACGTCTTCGCTTCCGTGCAGTCACTGTCGGCCTACGGCATGGCCACCATCGCCCCCGACGCCTTTGAGGTCGTCGTCATCGACGAGTTCCACCACGGTGCGGCTACGAGCTACCGCGCCATCCTCGACCGCCTCACTCCCACCGAGCTGCTCGGCCTGACCGCTACCCCGGAGCGTGGGGACGGCTTCGACGTCCGCGACCTCTTCGGTGGCCACGTCGCCGCCGAGCTGCGCCTGTGGGACGCCCTCAAGGCCGACCTCCTCACCCCCTTCCACTACTTCGGCATCGCCGACGGCACCGACCTGCGGCGCGTCGACTGGAGCAGCGGGGCGTATGACGCCGCCGCCCTCTCCGGCGTCTATACCGGTGACGACGCCCGCGCCCGCATCATCCTAGGAGCGTTGCGCGACAAAGTTGTCGACCTCGCGAGCATGAAGGCGCTGTGCTTCTGCGTGTCGATCGACCACGCCGAGTTCATGGCCGACCGCTTCCGCCAGGCCGGCATCGCCGCGGCGACGATCACCAGTCGTACCCCGGGCCCCGACCGCGAGTGCCACATCGCCGACCTGCGCGGGGGCCGGCTGCAGGCGATCATGACGGTTGACATCTTCAATGAGGGCGTGGACGTGCCCGCCATCAACACCGTGCTCTTCTTGCGCCCGACCGAGAGCAGCACCGTCTTCCTGCAGCAGCTCGGCCGCGGTCTAAGGCTGGCGCCCCACAAGCCGGTGCTGACCGCGCTCGACTTCGTCGGACACCACCGCAAGGAGTTCCGCTTCGACCGGCGCTTCCGGGCGATGACCAGCAGCACCCGCGCGCAGCTCGAGCACGACGTCGAGCACGGCTTCCCCTACCTGCCGGCCGGCACCCAGATCGTCCTCGACCGCACCAGCCAGGATCTGGTCCTGGACAATATCCGCTCGCAGGTCACGACGCGCTGGGCGCCGATCGTTACCGAGCTTCGCGACCACCCCACCGACGACCTGGCGACCTTCCTCACCGAGTCGGGCATCGAGCTGGCCGACGTCGTGCGGGCCGACCGGTCGTGGGCCCGACTGCGGCGCGACGCCGGCCTGTCCGTCCCCGCTGGCGGGCCCCGTGAGACGAGCCTGCTCAAGCGGGTGCGGGCGCTGGCCCACGTCGACGACCCCGACCGTGCCGCCGCCTACCTCGCGCTCCTTGATGCCCACGGGCCCTCATACGTCACGGCGCCGCCGGCCTTGCAGGCGCACGCGCGCATGCTCGTCTTCTCGCTGTGGCCTGACGGCGGAGGCTTCACGACGTACGACGCCGCTCTAGCCGCGTTGCGCACCGAGCCCGCGACCCTCGAGGACCTGCGCGCCGTCCTCGACCTCGGGGTCGAGCGGGCGACCCGGGTCACCGCGTCCCTGACCGGTGACCTCCACGACCGGCCGTTGCGGGTGCACGCGCGTTACACGCGGGAGGAGATCGTGGCCGCCCTCGGCTACGTCAGCCTTGAGGGCCGCAGGGCCAACAGCGTGCGCGAGGGGGTGATGTTCTCCCAGGAAGCCAATTCCGACGCCTTCTTCGTCACGCTGCGCAAGTCCGAGGCCGACTACTCCCCCACGACGATGTACCAGGACTACGCCCTCAGCCGGGACAAGTTCCACTGGGAGTCGCAGTCGGGCACGCGCGTCGCGTCGGCTACAGGCCAGCGCTACCTCCACCACGCCGAGCAGGGGTCGCACGTCCTGCTTTTCATTCGCCCGAGCAAGGTCACCGAGCTCGGGGGCGGCGCGCCGTACCTCTTCCTCGGCGAGGCGACGTACGAGAGCCACCGGGGTGAGCGGCCCATCGCCATCACCTGGCGCCTGACGACACCGATGCCGGCGGCCGACTTCGAGGTGGCCAAGGTCGTCGCCTGAGCGGTCGGTCGCAGCACGCGCAGAGGGTGGCGTGTCGGTCAGAGCGGCCGGTAGGCGCTGGCACGATGATCGACTCTCACGATCAAGATCTGGCCCGGCAGGATGCGGTAGAGCACGCGGTAGTCACCCCGTCGAGCCGAGTGCAGCCGCTCCAGGTCGCTGCGCAACGGCTTTCCGACCCGCTGGGGATTGGCCTTCAAGGGCCCGTAGATGAACTCGACGCACGCGGACGCGGCTCGAGGCGGGATCTTGGACAGGTCCCGCCTCGCGCTGCCCGCCAGCGACACGGCGTAGCTCACCGACCGAGCTCTGCGCGGATCTGTTCCTCGGAAAAGGTCTCGCCGGCCGCGAGCTCGGCGCTGGCCTGCGCCAGATCCTCACGGATGCCGGGCTGGCTCAGCCAAAACATCGTCTCCTGGATGGACTCCCACTCCTCGGAGCTGACGAGCACCGCGGCCGGGACACCGTTGCGGGTGATGCACACCTGGTTGTGGGTCGTGACGGCCGACTCGATCAGCTCGTTGAGGGTGGCCTTGACGCTGGAGATCGGGAGGGTCTGCATGAAGCTCAGTATAGACCTGAATTAAGAGCCACAGAGTCGGACGGGTCGAGGGCGTCAGGATCGGTTGAACGAGCGGTGCTCAAGGGCGACGTCGCCAGGTGGGCGTTCGTCACCGGGGTTGCCCGTCGCCCCCGCCGATCCGCTACTTGACCGCCGGCTCCCCCATCTCCGACCACCCGACGTGCGCCGCCGCGGCGTCGTGGTCGCGGAAGGCCTCGAGCAGCACGTACTCGGTCGGGTCGGCGATCGAGCGCGACCACCAAAAGAACAGGCACCCCGCCTCGGCGTGGCACGCGTCGGTGAACCACTGCGAGAGCTGCGGACAGTCGTCGGCGTGCTCGGGCTTCACGGGGCACTTCGCGGTGATGAAGATCCACGGTGTCTCCCCTTGGTGAGGAGAACGGGGGTGGACCACAGGTCAGGACGTCCGTGTTACGACACCTCGACCCGACAGCGCAACCCGTGGGTCCGGGCCAGGCGGGCATCGAGGGTGAGCAGAGGTGCGCCGACGATCTCAGCGACGGCGACGTAGCTGGCGTCGTACGCCGACAGGTGATGGCGCAGCTGCCAGACGCGTAACCCGAGCAGCTCGTAGGGCCAGCGCTCGATGGGCAGCTGGAGCAGGTCGCCATGAGCCTGGGCGACGACGTCGGCACTCACGTGGCCAGCCATCTCCTGACGGCGGATGACGTTGCTGACCTCGAAGTCCACCAGCGCCCGCGCCACCAGCTCTTTTCCCCTGAGCCGCTCATGGACCCAAGCACCGTCTGTGCCGTCATCGAGAAGCAGGGAGATCAGGGCCGAGGCGTCACACACGACCGTCACCGGCATCACTGGCGGTCAGCCTCCAACGGCCCGAGCACCCACGCACGGTCAACCGTCGTACCGGTCGCCGCCACCCGAGCGCGCGCCCTGGCCATGACGTCGTCGAGAGAAGGACGCGAGACCATGTCGACCAACGCGCCCCGCAGATACTCCTGCAGCGACTTGCCAGCTCTCGCGGCCCGGGCCGCCAGCTCGTCACGCACGTCGTCCGGCACGTCACGAATCGTGACCACCTTGCTCATGACGTCACACCAGCGCTGCTGACTGCACAGTGCCCGCGCTCTGCATCGGGCGGGTGGTCGCCCCCCGGGTATGCCGCGCCCACCCCTCAGGGATCAGGCCACCTTGGCGGACGGCCCCACGGGACTGGTCGGCACCGGCGGTGACACCCGGGCCCAGATGACGCCGCCGAGCAGCCCCGACGCGTGCCCGATGAGGCCCCCGATGATCAGCGCGACGACGGTCGGCGAGAAGGAGAACGTCGCGCAGGTGCGGAAGAGTTGGTGGCCATCATTAGGAGCGCCTTCCCCGGGATCTGACAAATCAGCAGGGCCCGGACGGTGAATCGTCGCCCGGGCCCTGTTGGGCTTGTCAGCTGCAGCCGCTGGTGCTCCCGCACCCCTCGCAGACGTAACACGAGCCAGCCGGGCGCATCTTCGTCCCGCAGGTCATGCACATCGGGGCGTCGGCCGACTTGCCCTGGAACTTCTCCATGAGCTCTGCGGACGAGTGGACCTCGCTGCTGACGACCCGTGCTGACGCCGCGCCTGAGCCCGACTTCACTTCGTCGGCCGCGACCGCCACGGACGGGTCGGTGACCTCGGCCTGCTTGGCCTTGGAGACGGACGCCGACTGCGAGTAAGTCTCCAGCTCGTCCTCAAGGTCGTCGCTGTCACCGTCATCGGAGACGTAGGAGCCAGTCTCGAGCTGGCGGCTCCGCTCGGCGGCGGTGTGGATGCCCATGAAGCCGCGGGTCTCGAAGTCCATGTAGTCCAGTGCTAGGCGACGGAACACGTAGTCCATGATCGACTGCGCCATCCGCACGTCGGGGTCGTCCGTGAGGCCGGCCGGCTCGAAGCGCAGGTTGGTGAACTTCTCGACGAAGGTCTCCAGGGGCACGCCGTACTGCAGGCCGATGCTGACGGCGATCGAGAAGGCGTCCATCACGCCGGCGAGGGTCGAGCCCTGCTTGCCGAACTTGAGGAAGATCTCGCCCAGCTCGCCGGTGTCGTAGGTGCCGGCGGTGAGGTAGCCCTCGGCTCCCCCGACGGCAAACGACGTCGTCTGCGAGCCGCGGCGCTTGGGCAGGCGGCGACGGACGGGACGGTACTCGATGCGCACACTCTCCTTCGCGTCGGCAGCGGTCGCGGCCGCAGCCTTGTCGGCGTCCTTGCCCTTGGCGGTGGAACCGCCGTCGGACAGGGGCTGGCCGACCTTGCAGGAGTCGCGGTAGACCGCAAGCGCCTTGAGGCCCAGCTTCCAGCCCTGGAAGTAGACGTCGGC